>JAFQKJ010000050.1 GCA_017397005.1 Bacillota bacterium | reverse complement strand
AGTATTACTGCAAAAACAGTGATCAGCTGTGCCGGTTTGTATTCTGCTGAAATTTGCAGGATGGCGGGAATAGATAGATTTGATATAAAGCCCTGCAGGGGAGAGTATCATATACTGGAGAAAAAGTATTCCAAGATGGTGAATGTGCCGGTTTATCCTGTTCCTGACAAGGAAAAGGGAGTTTTGGGAGTACACCTTACTCCTACGGTGTCAGGAAATATGATGATAGGGCCAAGCGCAGAGTTTTTGGATGAAAAAGATGATTACAGCAATGATGAGGGTATAATGCAGCTTCTTAAGGATGGGGCAGAGATGCTGATGCCTGAACTTAAAGATGCGGCTGTGATAAGGAGTTTTTCGGGGATAAGACCAAAACTTATAGACAAAGAAGGAAAGATAAATGCAGACTTTGTTATAGAAAGTTCTGAAGAATGCCCGGGATTTATATATCTTGTTGGGATAGAGTCTCCGGGTATAACTGCATCAATGCCTATTGCAGAAATGGCGGCAGATCTGGCAGTAAGAACCTTGGGAGTTAAACCGGTAAAAAATACATGGATGAATAGTGCTCAGAAGGAAGTTTCTGATGAACCTTCATATTCGCCTATGGTATGCAGATGCGAGAAGGTTACAGAAAGAGATATACTTAAGGCTTATGATGATATCGTAAAGATAGGTGCTGTTCCTACATTGAAAGGAATAAAAAACAGGACCAGGGTCGGAATGGGCAGCTGTCAGGGATCTTTTTGTACAGTAGATATAGCTGAAATTTTAAGAAAGTATAGGAATGTGGATATATCTGAGATCACTTATGACGGTGCAGGAAGCGAGCTGTTTTTAGGACGGTTGAAATAAAGGTGGAAGAATGGAAAGAAAAGAAGTGATAGTTGTGGGCGCAGGCCCTGCAGGAATGTCGGCGGCGGTCAAACTGTGTGATATGGGATTTACAGATATTTTGGTCATAGAAAAGGAAGCTTCGCCCGGAGGTGTGCTAAGACAGTGCATACATCCCGGTTTTGGATTGACCAGATTTGGGAAAAATCTTACAGGACCTGAATATAAAGCTGTGGATGAAAAAAGGCTTTATGAATCGGGAGCAGAGCTTTTATTCTCATCTACCGTTATGGACATAAGACAGTCCGAAAACGGGGGGATAATAACTTCAGTTCATACACCGGAGGGGCTTAAAGAGTATGTATCTGATGCGGTGATCCTCGCATCAGGATGCAGAGAAACCGGGCGAGGATTTCTTGAGATCCCGGGCTCAAGACCTGCGGGTATATTTACCGCAGGCACCGCACAGGCTATGATGAATCTTAAAAATACCAAAGTCGGAGAACGTATCGTTATCGTGGGGTCAGGAGATATTGGACTTATAATGGCTCGCAGGTTTACTCTTGAAGGAAGTCAGGTCCTTTGCGTTGTGGAAAAAGCCGAGATATGCGGAGGACTCGAAAGAAACCGAAAAGAATGTCTGGAAGATTATAATATTCCTTTGCTGACATCTTCTGCCATAAGCTGTATAAAAGGAAAGAAAAGGGTGAATTCTGTTACGGTAAGAGACAGGAATGGGGAAGAACAAGAATTTTTCTGTGATACGGTGGTGCTGTCTGCAGGGCTTGTTCCGGAGGATGGCATGGCAGGTAAAGACATAGAGGGTCTCTTTTATTGTGGAAATGTTCTGTATGTTCATGACTTGGCGGATGATGTTTCGGTAAGCGGAGAGGAAGCTGCCATCGATACGGCCGGATATCTGATCTCCAAAATGAAAGGCAGAAGTTTTGATTCTAAATACTCTTCATTTAATGTAGATGCTGTGAGAGAAGAGAGAAAAGAATATATTGCTCAGCGTAAAAAGGAAAGGCTCAGAGAATCAAAATCAGGGAAAAAACATATAACCTGTATAATGTGCCCTAATGGATGCCGGATAGATGCAGAAAGCTTCACAGGAGGCAGATGCAATAAAGGTGAGAATTATGCCAGAAATGAAAAACTTGATCCTAAAAGGATACTGACAGCTGTAGTAAGAGTGAAAGACAGCAGTGATATCATAAGTGTAAGGACAGACAGACCTATACCTAAATCATTGATGATGGAAAGCATGAAGCTCATCAGAGGGATGGAAGTATCTTCTGGCGTTAAAGCCGGTGATACAGTGGCTGAAAGTTTTATACTTGAAGATGTTAAACTTATAGCAACATGCGGTCATGGATCTAAATAAGATCCGGGCCGTTTTTTGTTTTGGGATACCGATTATGTATAAAAAACAGTAAGTTTTGTAACTATGATGAAGAAAGATTGAAAGAAAAAAAGCTCGGCTATAGAATGTCCGTAAAGAGGTGAGGAGATGGAAAAAATATCAATACTCATAGCATCTAAGGACGGTATGTATAACGAAGCTTTGGCAGCGGCTTTTTTGGATATAAACAAAAATATAAGCGTATTTACCATGCCTTTTGAAAATGCAGTCAGTGAGGTGTCGGAAGCGCTTGAATGCTATGATGTAATACTTTTGGAAGAGGATAGTAAAGAAATCAAAGCAGTTTGTGTGAATACTGTGATCTTAACCGAAAAGAAAGTTTTCACAGAAGAACATCAGAGAAATTTTATATACAAATATCAAAAATCAGAAGATATACTGAACTCTTTATTGAAGAAATATAAAAAAACATCGCTGGAAAATATAAAAAAAGATGTCAGATGTGACAAAACAAAGGACGGCAAGAGCAGCACATTATCGGTGGGAGTCGTATCGGTGAGCGAGGGAAAAAACTGTGAAAAGACAGCTTTATTTCTGGCGAAAACTATGGCTGATTCCGGGATAAGAACTGTATATTTTGATTTGCGCGAGTTTCAAAATGATGAAGGTATACGTATAAAGAAAGATGGCAGCAGATCCTGGGATGATCTGATTTACTGCTGCGTATACGGTAAAAGCCGCGATTTGCTGTTATATCCGGAAGATCATGCTTCGGAAGAGGAGTCGGGACTTATGCTGTTTAAAAGCAGCAAAGGCAGGAATCCTTTTTATGATTTAAATGATGAAGAAGCGGATGAACTTTGCAGGATTTTAAAAGACGAGCTGAATTCAGAAATATATATTTGTTCTATAAATTATGCTGATGATCAGGGGTTAATAAAAGCAGTCAAGCATTGTAATATCATCATTATTGCAGGCGATGTAAAGGATCATAATAATTGTGAATCTGTGAAAAAGGAACTGGATTTGAGAGAAAACTGCTTTGAAGAGATCATTACAGTGTGCTGCGGATCAAAAGAGAAGAATGATTCAGGGTTTGATTTTTATATATCTTTTGAAGAAGACAGGCTTACAAACGATCTGCTTCGTATTTCAGGCTATATAGATAGATATCGTTGGGAGCATAAATTATGACAGGGGATCATGAGGAAGATCGAGAAGATCTTTCTTTTTTTATGAGCAGAAGCTTTCTTATGACCGAATTTGAATATAATTTTGCATGTTTTGCAGGAAAGATAAATAAGTGTTGAAAATGGAAAAATATGGATATAAAATTTCGTTACAAAGATGTAATTGAAGGGAGGTTTAAGCAGAAATTATTTCGGGAGATATAAATCATGACAAACAAAAAAAGGATATATATCGTATATTGCTTGAGGAGACCAGAACTAGAATGAGTAGTGAAACCGGTTTTATCGGCAACGAAAGAGCTGTGGAGATAATAGAAGAAACTGTCATGGATATAGGCGGGCCTTTGGGTTTATCTTTCAGAGAAAAGAAGTCTATGACGGAACATCTTTTTAATATTACCAGAAGAGAACTGGATGTTCTGCAACCGGCTGCAGATGAGGCAGAGACTAAAGAGATAATGGTAAACGGCCCTAAAAATATATTTATTGAAAAAAATGGAACCATGGAAAAGCTTCCGGTGGAATTTGACAGCCGTGAGCATTTGGAAGAACTGATAAGAAGGATAGCGGCAAGAGTCCACAGAGAAATAAACGATATGAACCCTATAGTGGATGCCAGACTGGAAGATGGATCGAGAGTTAATGCGGTCTACAGTAACGTGGCGATCGACGGGCCTATATTGACCATAAGAAAGTTTCCGAAAGGGAAAATGAAGATGGAAGACCTTATAAGGATGGGGACCATAACGGAAGAAGCAGCAGAGTATATGAGGGGACTGGTGGTTACCGGCCATAACATATTTGTAAGCGGGGGCACAAGTTCAGGAAAAACCACATTTCTTAATGTTTTATCGGATTATATTCCTTCAAACGAGAGAGTGATCGTGATAGAAGATTCAGCGGAACTGCATATTACAGAAATAGACAATATCGTTAGGCTTGAAACCAGAAATGCGAATTCTCAGGGGAAAGGGGCTGTGAGCATCAGAGAACTGATAAAAACTTCCATGAGAATGCGCCCTGATAGGATAATCATTGGAGAAGTAAGAGGCGGAGAAGCTTTGGATATGCTTCAGGCATTGAATTCCGGTCATAATGGATGTATGTCAACAGGACATGCAGGTTCCGCGACGGGAATGATGTACAGGCTGGAAACGATGGTTTTAACTGCTGAAGCTTTTCCGCTGGATGCGGTAAGACGCCAGATCGCCATGGCTTTGGATATAGTGGTCCATTTAGGCAGGTTTTCTGATATGTCTCGCAAAGTGATGGAGATAAGTGAAGTGGAAATATGTCCTGATGGGAGCATTGGAATGAACAGACTTTTTGAACTAAGGGAAGGAAAACTGGAAAAGACAGGAAACAGGCTTAAAAATCGTTCTAAGATCATGATGAGATACAAGGTGAATGAATATGGAGATTATTAAGGAAAAGTATTTTTCGTCTTCCCACAGGTTTGGATATTTTTTGATATCGGGAGGAATGTTCGCCTTTACCGGCTGGCTTTTTTACAAGAGCTTTGCGGCTGTTTTCGTAATGCCGGTCCTGTCATTAGCTTTCTATAAAAAGTATAAAGCCTATGTTATCAAATCAAAAAAGGAAAGCGTCAATATGAACTTTAAGGATGTGTTATATGCATTTTTGGATTCGGCGGCATCAGGTAAGCAGGCAGATACAGCTATATTCAATTCTTATAGAAATCTGAAAAACATTTATGGAGAAGACAATATCCTTACAAGGGAATTCAAGTATATGTCAGCAGGGATAAGGGAAAGCAGGGATTCTCCTGACAGGCTGCTTATGGAGTTCGGCAGCAGGATGGATATAGAGGATATACGAAATTTTATGGAGATATACTGCATATGCATAAGATCCGGAGGAGAAAAAGAAAAGGCTATAAGCAGATCTGCTGGGATAATAGGAGAAAAGATCATGATCAGACAGGAACTGTCAGGGATCCTGATCTCTAAAAAAATAGAAGCCTGTATATTATGTGTTATTCCAATAGCAGTATTGGGGTTTATGCAGATATTTTCTGCAGATTATTCTTCGGTGCTTTACACATCTATTCAGGGAAGGATCATAATGACCCTTTGCCTTGGGGCAGCACTGTGGGCTGTGGCACTGTGTATGAGGATAATGGATATAAAAATCTGATATGAAGTCAAAGATCATTAACTTTTTGACCGGAGCATCAGCATTGCTTTTGATGGTATGTTTTATAGCGGAATGTATCATTCCCGGAGAAGAAATCTCAAAAAGTATAGAAAGAGAAACATACGGCAATGGGGATAAGCTGGTAACAGCAGTAGCGGAAATAGGATATAAAGGTAAGGCAGTCAAAAAAAACGTTGAATTGAACATAAGCCCTGCAGAACTGTCTTACGATGAAAAACTGGAAAGATTGGCCGAATGCAAAAAAGATCTGCCGAATATTATTTTATCCGGAAATACGAGTCTGGAACATATTACTCAAGATATGGATCTTATAACATTTCATGAGGCTACAGGTGTATCTGTTATGTGGGATACAGGATCGCCGGAGCTTATTAACAAAGATGGAGAAGTTTTTCCGGGGGAAGAAAAGGATAACGGTTATGTTCTGTTGACTGCTCTGCTGTCTATAGAGGGAGAAGAAACTGAGTTCAAGTGCAATGTAAAGCATGCACTGAAATTGAGTGAAGATAACTATGAAAAGCTGGCAGACAGAAGGATGGCAGAATTAGGTGACATATTAAATGAAAATTTAATTGATACTGAGGTAGATCTTCCAGAGAGCCTTGGATCAGATGTAAAAGTGACCTGGAGAGAGCGCAAAGAGCACAAGGGATCGATCATTATTCTTTTAATGGTAATATCTTTAATATTAGTTAAGTCACTGGAGGCAGGCCGGGACAAGAAAAAAACAGAGCAAAGAAAAGAAGAGATACTGCTGGAGTTCCCGGGATTTTTGGACAAGCTGACAATGCTGCTGTCTGCAGGGCTTATATTAAGAGAAGCGGTCGAGAGGATAACCGAAGATTATAAAGAAAATATAAGACCGTCAGGTAAAAGGATATTCTATGAAGAACTGTGCACATCTGTAGATATGATGAATAACAGCAATTCCTCTTTTAGTGATGAATTGACATCGCTGGCCCAAAGACTTCAGATAAGGGAGTTTGCAAGGCTTGCAGTGATATTGAAAGACAGTTTGAACTCAGGTATGGATCTGGCGGAGAAACTTGAAAATGAAAGCATCATGATGCGCTATGAAAGAAAAAACCATATACAAAAACTTGGTAAAACGGCAGATTCAAAACTGATATTTCCTTTGATGATAATACTGTCGGTTCTTATAGTTATAGTTATGACTCCTGCGGTGATGCAGATATAAAGGAGGATAAAATGAATAGGATAAAAGCAATATTTTTTGACGATTCCGGCATGGAGCTGGTTCAGGTGGGCTTGCTGATCGCTATAGCTATAGCCTTGGGTCTCATATTTAAAACCCAGATAACGGAGTTTGTGAACGATGTATTTGGCGGACTTAAAGCATCGTCTTTTTCATAAGTTGAAGAAGCTTTTTTTGAATAATAAAGGCAGCATGATCCCTGAAAGTGCTATGGTCATACCTTTGATAATACTTATAACGGCATCATCTGTAACTTTGATGATGGATCTGTATCAAATGATTTTAACTGAAACAAAAAATGACAGATTGGTTTTTGAGGATGGCTTTAGCGAAGCAGAAAGCATAAGGAGAGCATCAGTGATAGGAGATCTTTTCAATGAAGAAGAATAAAGGGGCTGTTTCGATTCTGCTGACAATGATAGTTTTGGCTATGATAACTGTCATAGGCGCAGCGGGAGATGTATGCAGCCTTGCTGTGGCAAAATCTTATGCACAAAGGATGAACTACATGGCGTGCAATTCTGTATTGGCAGAATATAATTCTGAACTGTTTAAAGATTACGGCCTTATGGGATTTGAAGGCGGGAAATATGAAATAAAGGATCTTGTAGAGAAATACACTTCTATGATGAGCAGGATAAATGCGGATCCGGGAGAGGAACTGGTGATTTTCGATGTGAGGATCCGAGACATATCTGTGGACTGTTCAGAGACTGATCTATGTGAGAAGCCGGTTTTTATGGAGCAGATAAGAGAACTTATGAAGCTGAAAGTCGTTGAAAAGGGAACAGAGAAGCTGATGGATGCACTACAAGGTCGGATCGATATTGGTAAGAAAGCAGATGAAGCGAAATCAGGATATGAACAGAAACAGAACGAAGAGGCGACAGGAGAAGGAAACGATATAAATATCAGTGAAAGGATCTATGATCCGGAGGATAAAGGGCAGGACAGAGTTTTGAAAAGCCGATACATTATAGAATCCCTTCCTTCAAATCCAAATAAAAACACCGACTATAAAGAATACGGAAACTATAACCTGGGAGAAGAACTGGAATTATTGAAACTTGGGGAAGACTCTTCAGATTTTCTAAATAAATTTTATTCATATGCCGGAGCAGGTGCAGACAAGTTTTTCTTAATAGATTATGCCGATGTGTATTTTAAAAATGCTGTAAAAGATACATCCGGATTTAAAGAAACCTTTTTTTATAATGAAATGGAATATTTATTGAAAGGGCATATGAGTGACAGTAAAAATTTGTCTTCAGTCAGGAGGGATCTGTTTTTACTGAGGACTGCATTGAATTTGGCGCATATATATTCTGATCCGGAAAAAAGCCGTGTCGTATTTGAAGCAGCTGCGGCGTCGGGAGCAGGTCCTTATGCAGCTGCTTTGCAATTTGTATTTGCAGCGGCCTGGGCCGGAGTTGAAGCAAGTGAAGATATAGAAAGGCTTTTTATGGGAGGAAAAGTTCCTTTTATAAAAGAAAACAAAGACTGGAAAACTGATGTTGAAAGTATATTTTCGGATACGGAAATGATAAGTGCCGATTATGAAGGAGAAAGAGGTCTTGATTACACGGAATATATAAAACTTTTGCTTATTACATGTGATAAAGAAAAACTGATGGAACGTATCATGGATCTGATACAGATAAACATGAAGGGCAGATATGATATGAGCTTTGATTTAAGAAATCATATAACGGGATTTCGTATTTCTGCTGATTATGAACGAGAGGCATTTCTACCCAAGGTGATGCCGGGAATAGTGGAAGATGATCTGATGCATATAGAGGAGGTTTTTTCTTATTAGGGAAGTTAGATGTTTTAAAAACAGAGGATATATAATAGCAGAGGCGGCGATCCTTATGCCGGTATTTATTTTCTCTTTGGTTCTCCTTATATATTTGCTTAAAGTAATGCATTTTCAGGAGATCATACATTTTGAAAGCTGTAAAAATCTTGCGGCTTTGTCATGGGAAAGTCAATTGGGAGGAGCAGGATTCGGGGAAAGAATGTTTGAAAGCAGGGTGTATCATGATGTTCAGGATAAAGTGTCTAAAGAGATAAATATAAGTGCGGAAGTGGAAGCGAACGGGGAAGTTTATATTGCAGATATAAGCTATCCAATAGATATAAATGTGCCTTTTGGTTTGTTTGATGATATAAAGATCAGAGATGTGCTGATATCGAGAAAATGGAGCGGGAAAATGGCAGGGAAAGAAACTTCAGGCTTTGCATTTATGGAACAGGAAGATACGGCAGATTATGTATATGTTTTTCCTCGTTACGGAGAGCGTTACCATAAAGGAACGTGTACTCATCTTTCTTATGAAGGGAGATATTTTGAATCTTTGGACAGGACAGAGGCTTTGTCAAAGGGTTATTTAGGGTGTGAGGTTTGTTATTGAGGTGGTCCTGATGCATGGTGTGTTGTTTGATGAGATGGGAGAGAAGAAACTCATTATAAATAGGGGGGAAGAGATTTTTGTTGGAAGAGAGGTCTCCGGAGAAAAGGGACTTCTAATAGAGGATGAGTTCGTCAGCAGAATACATGCTGCAGTAAGTTTTGAGAAAGAGTTTTATCTAAAAGATATGGATTCGAGAAACGGGAGTTACATAAACGGAAGGCTCATGGCCAGAGGGGAAACTGCGGCTCTTACAGATGGAGATCTGCTTAGGTTTGGTAACAGTGAATATCGTTTCAGGATATCAAAACAGGTAAAAGAGGAAAATGTATACGGTGGATATCGCTGCAGTATAAAGAATTCTGCAGGAGGCAGGAGACTTAGGGTGGAAATGCCCCAAAGAGGGTGTATAAATCACCAATTAAGGATGATAGAAGAGAATCCGGCGCTGAATATTGCGGAAATTATTTACGTTAAAAACATAGAAAGCGATTGTATATTATGTGATATAGGGGGATTTCTTAGTCTGACAGATCATATAAAACAATATAGAAAAGATATAGATGCTGAAGGACTCATAGAAAAAATACTGGAAACAGTAAAAAGAGGTGAAGAGCATCTCCTTGAAAGAAAAAGATATATCATTCATCCTGAAACTGTTTTTTTAGACAAAAATGAGAAGATAAAACTTATATATGTGCCCGGTACAGAGATGAGAAATGATGAATTTTCTTTACAGATGAGAGATATGTGCAGATTTTTGGGCAGACAGTATACCGGAGAAGAAAGAGAACGTATAGTAAAACTGGCAGGAGATTTTGAAAACCTGTCCGGGAATACCACAGCTGAACATATAAAGACTCTATATAGGATCAAAGATATCAGACCTGACAATTGCCCGGAAGATATAAAAACTTTTGTGAATGTGATCAGAGACAGAAAAGAATATATTGTAACACTGACTTCTTTTATATTGTTTATGACAGCATTCTGGACAGAAGCAGCTGGAAGCATAGGCACGGCATTAATATTTATATTATTGCTGATCGTCAATTTCTTTATTTACGGAATAAAAGAAGATAAGAAGAAAACTCTTTATTCAAATCTGAAAAGGAAAGTAAAAAACATATCTTAATGTTGCTCATAAGGCAAGTGTTTTGCTGATAAAATGCGCTTCATATAATAATGCGTTCTATGGTTATCCCACCCCTGTCTTAATGAGTTTTATTCTATTCCTTTTTATTTCTATAGCGTATGATTCATGCAAAATACGATGCTTTGTGAAAAGATCCGCATCACTGCGGATCTTAAATTATGCGCATAATATATTTTTGTGTAAAAGATGACTTATTTATAAGTTTTTATGATAAAATAAATTATTATAAGAACGGAGGGGTAGAATGAGGAAATTTTTAAAAGACTGGAATTTCAAAAAACACTTTGCGTTAGTTTTGTCTTTATATGCGGCAATACTTACTGTGGCAAATGCAGTAATGTTCATAATGCATTGCAATGAATCTCAAAAAGAAATAGAACAGGGCGGTAAATGGCTTAAGTATATCAGCCCTGAAGAGCAGAAAAAAGCAGTAGCTAAGAGCTATGTTTCAGAACCGTCAAAAAATATGAAAATAGTGCATGGAGTTATTGGAGCGTGCTTTGCTGTGGATATGGCTTCATATCCACTGATAAAAAAACTGTCAAAGAAACTTTAGAGCTTTTTCTTAAGCCAGTAATTTCGACAAATTATTTAAGGACATTGATGTATATATAATAGGTGATATGTATGATTCCTCTTTCAACAAGGATGAGGCCTGACAGTCTTAAAGATTTTTACGGACAGACTCATTTTATGTACAAGGGCTCATTGTTTTACAATGCAATAAAAAACAATAATGTTGAATCGGCAGTCTTCTTCGGCCCGTCCGGGACAGGGAAGACTACTTTGGCGCGTATGATCGCAAAAGAAATGGACACGGAGTTTTATGAACTCAATGCGTCGGTTTCAGGTATAAAAGAACTGAAAGAGATCATAGAGAAAGTCAAGAATCCTTTTTTCGGAATGGAAGGTAAAACACCTTATGTTTATATAGATGAGATCCATAGATGGAACAAGCTTCAGCAGGACAGCCTTCTACAGGTAATAGAAGAAGGGGTCATCCGAGTGATATGCAGCACTACAGAAAATCCTTACTTCTCTCTTAACAATGCGATATTGAGCAGGATAAGGGCAATTTATGAATTCAAGCCTTTAGCACCGGAAGAAATAACTGAAATACTGAGAAAAGCGCTTATTGATG
The DNA here is from genome assembly GCA_017397005.1 of Bacillota bacterium. Classification (GTDB taxonomy): domain Bacteria; phylum Bacillota; class Clostridia; order Peptostreptococcales; family Anaerovoracaceae; genus RGIG1899. Next base: position 3,462 of record JAFQKJ010000050.1, on the reverse strand, counting down.
AGGAGAAGGGCCTTGGAAAACTGAATATCACTGCAGGAAAAGGAACGTTGGAATATATAGCAGAGCATTGCTGTGGTGATGCCCGTATGTCTTTAGATACATTAGGCTTTATTTGTGAAAATATAGGAATAGGAGAGGAAATTACCCCTGCGATAGTGGGAGAAGCTCTTCAGACTCCAATGACATTTTTTGATAGAAAAGAAGATAAATATAATCTTCTGTCTGCTCTGCAGAAATCCATAAGAGGAAGCGATCCGGATGCGGCTGTGCATTACATCGCTCGCCTTATTGAAGGCGGTGCTGATGTGAATATGATCGGCAGAAGGCTTATGGTAATAGCCAGTGAAGATGTAGGTATGGCTTATCCCACAGCTATATCTATAGTTACATCCTGTGTTGAGGCGGCTCAGATGACGGGTTTTCCGGAAGCAAGGATCATGCTTGCTCATGCGGCTGTCCTTCTTTCTTCATGTCCAAAAAGCAATTCGGTCATAACTGCTGTAGATGAAGCTTTGCATGATGTTAAGAATAAGAGGATAGATGATGTGCCGCTTCATTTGAAAGATGCGCATTACGAAGGAGCAAAAGACAGAGGCATAGGGCTTGAGTACAAGTATCCTCACAGCTATGGCGGATATGTTAAACAGCAGTATCTGCCGGACAATTTATATAAAGAGGGCGTGAAGTATTATCGCCCGACCAATAATGGAAAAGAGGGGGCATTCAAGAAGTTCCTTGAGGCGTTGGAACAGCTTGAAAAACAGAAGTGAATATAGAAGTGGCAAAGAACAGCGGTTTTTGCTTTGGAGTAAAAAGGGCTGTGGACAAAACATACAGCTTAATAGAACAGTATAAAGGAACTCAAAGAATGATATTTACTTACGGCCCTTTGATCCATAACGAAACTGTAGTAAAGGAATTGGAGGATCAGGGAGTATTCAGTGTGGAAACACTGGAAGAAGTGCCTGAAGGTTCTGTGGTCCTTATCCGTTCTCATGGAGTTTCTTTTGATGTTTACAAAAAAGCCGAAGAACTTGGCATAGTCCTCGAGGATGCCACCTGTCCTTTCGTTGAAAAGATACATAAAATAGTTGAAGAAGAGAGTGGTAATGGAAGAAGTGTAATTATAGTGGGAAATGAAGATCATCCTGAAGTCATTGGTATAAGAGGATGGTGTAGAAATAAAGTTTTTGTGGTCAGGGACAAAAATGACTTACAGAAACTTATAAAAGAAGGTAAAATAATAGATGGAGATCATTCCGTTGTTGCCCAGACGACGATAAAGATAAAAGATTTTGAAGAAGTTGTGGATGTATTGATCCAAAACGGTACAAGTGTCAAAAGTTTTTGCACAGTATGCAATGCAACAAAAGAAAGGCAGGACAGCTGTGAAGAGACTGCGAAAAAGAGTGATATCATGCTTGTGATCGGCAGCAGGAGCAGTTCTAACACAATGAAGCTTTATGAAATCGCAGGTAAAAATTGTAAAAAATCATATTTAATTGAAACAATAGAAGATTTACCATTGAATGAAGTCGAAAAATGCGGTACAATAGGAATTGCAGCAGGTGCATCTGCGCCTGAATGTATAATTAAGGAGGTTATTGCTACTATGAGTGAGTTCATCACTGAAAACGGACTCGAGCAGAACGAAATGCTCGCGTACATGGAAGACATTGAAAAAGCGTTAAGATTACCTGGCAGAGGCGAAATCGTTACAGGAGAAATCATTGCAGTTAGCGAAAGAGAAATCGTTGTTAATTTAGGATGCAAAAAAGACGGCATTATCCCTAAAGATGAAGTATCCCTTGAACCAGGCCAGAAATTATCAGATGTATTTAAGGCTGGAGAACAGATAGAAGCTAAAGTTGTTAAAACAAAGGATGACGATGGCAACATCTTATTATCTAAGAAAAAGTTAGAAGTAAACGAACACTGGAACGAAGTTAATGAAGCTCTTGACAATAAAACAGTTGTTAATGCCAAGGTTACAGGAAAAGTTAAAGGTGGCGTTATTGCTACATTTAAAGAAGTTTCCGGATTTATTCCACTTTCACAGTTATCAGACAAGTTTACAGAAGAAGTTGACGAATTTATCGGTAAAACTATTCCTGTAAAAGTTATACAGACAAATCCTAAGAGAAACAGAGCTGTATTCTCACACAGAGCTGTTCTTATGGAAGAAAAAGCTAAGAAAACAGAAGCTTTTTGGAATTCTATCGAAGTTGACGATATCGTAGATGGTGTTGTAAAGAGATTTACAGATTACGGTGCATTCGTTGATATCGGCGGAGTAGATGGACTTCTCCATATTTCAGAAATTTCATGGGGCAAGATCAAGAAGCCTCAGGACGTTCTTGAATTAGAACAGCCGGTTAAAGTTAAGATTCTGTCAATGAATAAAGAAAAAGGTAAGATCTCATTAGGTCTCAAGCAGACAATGCCTGAACCATGGGAAAACATCGAAGCAAAATATCAGGTTGGCGACATTATCGAAGGTAAAGTTGTTCAGTTAAAAGATTATGGTGCATTCATCGAAATCGAACCTGGTCTTGACGGTCTTGTACATATTTCAGAGATCGCATATAAGAGAGTTGCTAACCCAGCTAACGAAATCGAAATCGGACAGACTGTTAATGCAAAGATCCTCGACATCGATACAGAAAAGAAGAGAATCAGCTTAAGCATTAAAGAAACTCTTGAAAAACCGGTTGCAGAAGAAGCTCCTGTAGAAGAAGTTCCTACAGAAGAATAATCAATGCATAAAATTTGGCGGTATAGCAAATGCTATACCGTCTTTTTTAAACCATTAATTATAAGGAGGGAAAAGGTATGCCGGTAAAAGTTATTCAGGGTGATATAACAAAAATGGAAGTGGATGCTGTAGTAAATGCGGCTAACAAGACTTTGCTGGGCGGCGGTGGAGTAGACGGAGCTATCCATAGAGCTGCAGGGAAAGAATTGCTGGCGGAATGCAGAACTTTAGGAGGATGCAGCACAGGGGATGCCAAGATAACAAAAGGTTATAAACTTCCTGCAAAGTATGTTATCCATACAGTGGGACCTATCTATAGAGGCGGAAATAATAACGAAGAAGAGCTGCTTATATCCTGCTATAAAAACTCATTGAAACTGGCGAAAGAAAACGGATGCAGATCTGTTGCCTTTCCTTTGATCTCGGCTGGAGTTTACGGATATCCTAAAGAAGAGGCTTTTAAAATAGCGGCAGACACTATAAACGGATTCCTTGAAGACAACGAAATGGAAGCATGGATAGTAGTGTTTGATGAATTTTTTAAAAAATATGTAACGGAGTAGGATCATAGATCAATTTAATATCGGGGGAATTATTATGACAGGTAAAAAAAGTTTGTCTATAGTTATGATCATTGTAATGTGTTTGACTATGATGAGTTTTGCAGGATGCGGAAGTAAAGATGATGTGACTGCAAAAAGCGAATT
>JAFQKJ010000005.1 GCA_017397005.1 Bacillota bacterium | reverse complement strand
TTTTTTGAAAAAGTTTTGAAAATTTTTGTGATCATTTTCACGACCGTTTTCTATAATTTATGACCGTCTTCAAAGGCATTGCCTACTTTTTCAGAAAGCACAACATAGTCGTGATTAGCCGGGTCATATGCAATAGGTCTGAATTTAGCAATATCTATAGTTCCATCTTCTCGAAGTATAGCTTCATCCACACTTACATTAAGGATCTCCCCTACTACACATTCTGTTTCTTCATCAAAACTTACCAGCTTGCACTCCAGAGCAAGAGGAAGTTCATCTATTAAAGGTGCATTCACAAATGTGCTCTTTGTAGTGTGCCATCCTGCTTTTTCCACCTTGTCAGGGACTTTGTTTCCGGAAACCACCCCTACATAATCAGCAGGGATAACGTTGGCAGCATCCGCCATGCTTACAGTGAATGCGCCCTGAGCCAGTATATTTTTTACTGTCTTATGCCCTGCACTCAGATACATAGCGATCTGATTCATATCACAGATAGAACCCCATGCAGCATTCATAGCATTCGGCACTCCATTTTCATCATATGCTGCAATTATAAGCACAGGCATAGGAAACATATATGGTTTTGCTCCAAAATCTTTTCTCATTTTTTACCTCCGGTCAAATCATATCAAGTTAAATATTGCTGTTCATGAAGTCGATGATACCTGCTTCAACTTCATCTTTAAGATCATTGTAATTATGTATTTCGTGGCGGTAACCTTCGTAAACCTTAGTAGCTACATCATGGCCTGTTTCGTCCAGCCATTCAGTCACAAGTCTTACACCTTCTCCGAAAGATCCGCACGGGTCTTCAGATCCCGCTATATTGTAAATAGGAAGAGCCTTTGGCACTTTTTCAGCCCATTCCTTTGTGTTTACTTCCGCGATCATTTCAATAAACTGAAGCAGGGCTTCATTTGCTGTTGGTTTTGTGAACGCATCAAACGGATCGTTTGCATGGTCTATCTGAACATATTCATCATGACAGATCCATTCATTTCCAAGCTTAACTTCTTCGATCCTTGAGAATAAACCGCCAAGGAGAAGTCCTAAAAGCTGAGGATCCGCTTCATCTCCTTTGCCCGCATCTACTAATGGCTTAAGGAGCTCTATACCTTTATCACAAGGAAGGGCATCCGGACCTACAGTTCCGCAAACTATTGCTCCAGCAAGTTCACCGCCGTATTTTGCCATAAACTGTCTTAATATTATGGAACCCATGCTGTGACCATAGATAAAATATGGGAGATCAGGATACTTTTCCTGTACGAGCTGTTTTAATGTGTGTTCATCTTCCATCATTGTCTGAGGTCCTTTATGTCCCCAGTTTCCCCATGTATCATTTTCCACAGCTGTTTTGCCATGTCCCACATGATCGTCTGCCGCCACTATATATCCTGCGTCCATGAACTTGCTTATCATATGAAAATATCTTCTTGAGTGTTCTCCGAATCCATGCACGAGCTGCACTATTCCCTTTGGCTTTGCTGCAGGCACATATATCCAGCCGTATACTTTATCACGTTCGTTATAAGAAAGAAAACTTACTTCATGTAACATAGCTATACCTCCTGTCTATGTTCAAAACGATATCTGTTAAGTAAATAGTAGCAATTAAGAAAGGAATTGGCAATAAAAAACACAGAGTTTTTGAGTATGATGAATGTGTGGCGTATCTCTCTGTAAAATGGTAAAATATTATCATCAGGAGGTGCCCTATGCCATTTGTAATAGTAAGAAATGATATAGTGAATATGCAGGCAGATGCAATAGTAAATGCTGCAAACACAAATCCGGTCATCGGGGATGGAGTAGACAGCGCTGTCCATAACAGAGCAGGAAAAGAGCTCCTTGCTGCCCGCAAAAGGATAGGCGTTATCCCCTACGGCAATACGGCTATCACTCCTGCTTTTGGATTAGATGCAAAATATGTTATACATGCTGTTTCACCTATCTGGCAGGGCGGTACGGAAAACGAGCTTGAGCTTCTGAGAAAATGCTACACAGGTTCTCTTGAACTTGCTTTAGAAAACAACTGCAAGTCCATCGCTTTTCCTTTGCTCTCTTCCGGCAACCACGGTTTCCCTAAAGATCTGGCCTTACATACAGCGGTAAATGCC
>JAFQKJ010000049.1 GCA_017397005.1 Bacillota bacterium | reverse complement strand
TCCTTTGTATGGAACCATATATCTTTAGAACCTGCCGTTTTAAGTGTAAGGATATCATTTTGCTTATTATTCCTTCCGGCCAGGATCCTGAAACCTTCAGAACTTAGGTGCTCGTGAGGAGGATATGATGAATTTTTGGATCTGTTCTGAGGACCTCGTCTTCTTATATATCCTCCTGATATAAGTTCCTGTCTTATTTCATCGATATCATTGAAATCTGATGCATTTTCCAAAAGCTGATATACAGATTCAAGATAAGCTATTTCTTTATCGTTTTCCTCAAGCTGAACGTTCTTTTCAACAAGGGCAGTCTTTTGTTTGTTGTATTTTTTATAATACTTTTGAGCATTTTCAGAAGGTGACAGTCTTGGATCTAAAGCTATTTCCAACATTTCATTATCATAGTAATTGAGAACAGAGACTGATGAAAGACCCGGCTTTATCATATGGATGTTTGCAAAAATGAGTTCTCCTTGAAGCTTGTATATATCAGCTCCTTCGGCTTTAAGTATGTCTTCCGACAGTCTGGATCTCTTTAAATACAGTTTATCTAAAAGACCGGAAAGTATCTTGCTTAAGTCAGATGATTTCTGTCTGATCCTGTTAGTGGATCTTTTCTTAGTATAGTAGAATTCTTCAGCTTCCCCTATGGTGTCGAAATACAGGCTTTCGTGAACTGCGGAGTAATCAGGATGATCGAAACAGTAGAAATCCACAGGAGCACCTTCTTCATCCATCCATACTGTAGGTTTGAAGTTATCAGAAGCAATGCTGCTGATCAATTCCCGATATTTTTGATGCAGAGCTGCAATATCACTTTCTTCTGATGAGGATGCCGGTCTTTCCGGATCAACACCTGAAGATGTACAAAGCGCCTGAGCAATAAAAGGGCTGATACCCATTATCTTTGCCACTAAAGTTTTGTAAACAGATGTGTGAGAATCCCTCATGGCAGTATTGAAAATGTCCGCAGAGACGTCTGTAAAAGGTATTTTATCCTGAGAAGGAGGATAAATGTATGTCATTCCCGGGAGGAGCTGTCTGTATCTGTTTACATCAAAAGAAACTCTCTTAATGCTGTCTATTATTCTGTAATCTGAGCTGTCGATGAGAGTGATATTGCTGTGTTTTCCCATTATCTCAACTATGAGTTTTTTTGTGGTAGGATACCCCAGCTCATTAAAAGAGTCAATGCAGAATTCAACTATTCTTTCGGTATCTTTCTGCACGACTTTTTCTATTTTGCCGCCCTGCATATGCTTTCTCATAAGCATGCAGAATGCAGGGGGATTTACAGGATTAGGCGGCATTTCGGATATTATCTGTATTCTTGCATCAGAACTGTTTGATGTTATAAATACCTTGTGTTTATCTTTCCCTCTGTGGATAGATAATACTATCTCATCCTGTTCAGGCTGGTATACTTTATCTATTTTTCCTCCCTGAAGAAGACGGTTCAGATCGCTGACCACATTTGCTGTTACAATTCCGTCAAAAGGCATATAGAATCCTCCAATTCTGTTGATAAATTTTGGTTTTAAATATATAATAAAAATATTGATTTTACATTTATAATATCGGAGAAATCTGTATTTTTCAAACAAAAATGGTACAGGACATACCGATATCGTGTGGACATTGTATCATAAATAAAGAGGATAGGCGAGAAAAAATGAAATTATGGAAAATGCATGGTGCCGGTAATGATTTTCTGTTAACTGATAACAGAGAACAGGTGCTGAAATATAAAAACAGTCTTGCGGAAATTTTATGTGACAGGCATTTTGGTGTTGGAGCGGACGGTTTTATCGCTCTTGAAAATTCTGATACCTGTGATATTAAAATGTCATTTTTCAATGCTGACGGAACAGAAGACACTATGTGCGGAAACGGTATAAGATGTCTGGCAAAATATGCCAGAGATATCGGTGCTGTGGACAAGATGGATTTCACTGTTGAAACCGGTGACGGAACAAAAAAAATCAAAGTGATGAAAGAAGGTAAACACGAGTCTTCAGTAATGGTGGACATGGGAGAGTATTCCTTTAAAACCGAAGATTTGAGCATAGATAAAAACAGTGAAGAATTTATCAATGAAAAGATCGTAATGAATGACGGAACGGAATTTTATATAAGCTGCGTAAGAATAGGAGTAAATCATGGGGTGATATTTGTGGAAAATGATTTTGACTATCCTGCGGTATACGGCAGAGAAATAGAGAGTCTGTCTGTTTTTAAGAAAGATATGAATGTGAATTTTGTCAGATACATAGATGAATCACATATAGAAGTTAAGACGTGGGAAAGAGGCGTTGGCAAAACCCTTGCCTGCGGTACAGGAAGCAGCGCTTCTGCGATAATTACCCAAAGATTGAAAAAAGCAGAAAACAGGATCCATGTTAAGACTCCGGGAGGAAGACTTATCATAACTGTTGAAGGAAATAAAGTATTTATGGAAGGTCCTGCTGAAAAAGTTGCGGAAGTGATCGTAGATTAAATGGACTGATGATCCGGGAGGTATTTGCATGGTAAAAAGTATGACGGGCTTCGGAAGAAGTGAGTATAATGACGGTAAAAGAAACATAATAGTTGAGATAAAATCTGTAAATCACAGATATTGTGATATATCAGTAAAGATGCCGAGAAGGTATTCATTTGCTGAAGAAAAGATAAAATCTATAGTGAAAGAAACCGCAAAAAGAGGAAAGATAGACGTATCGATAATGGTAGAGAATATAACTGAAGATGATACAAATATCAAACTCAATACAGCTCTTGCGGCACAGTACTATGAAAGACTGAAAGAACTTAAAGAGACATTTAGTGTAGAAGGTGAGATAACACTTCAGTTCCTTTCCGGTCTTCCTGACGTAATGAAGGCTATACCGGATGTGGAAGATGAAGAAGAAATCATCAATACTTTGTCTGTTCCGGTGAGGGAAGCGGCTCAGAACCATGATGCTATGAGGATCGTGGAAGGAAAAAAGCTTGCAGATGATATTATAAAAAGAGGCAGGATAATAGCAGGCTATGTTGAAGAGGTAAACAGTATATCTGAAAAAGTTACTCAGCTGTACAGAGATAAACTCAGAGACAGGATAAAAGAGCTTGTGGGCAATTCTGTGGAGATCCCGGAAGAAAGGATAATAACAGAAGCTGCTATTTTTGCCGACAAGTCGAATGTTACAGAAGAGCTTGTCAGACTGGACAGCCATATAAAACAGCTGGAAGATATAATTTCTAACAGCACACAGCCTGATGGGAAGAAGCTGGACTTCATAGTACAGGAAATGAACAGAGAGGCCAATACTACAGGCTCGAAATCTGCTGATATAGGTATCACGAATATAGTGGTAGAAATGAAGAGCGAAATCGAAAAGATAAGAGAACAGGTACAAAATATCGAGTAAAAGTATTGAAATTAACTGGAAAATGAAGTAGAATCATATTTATATTTTAGGCTTTTGGAGAGAGGACAAGTGAAAATGGGAATCAAATTAGTGAATATAGGATATGGAAGTATAGTTTCTGCAAATAGAGTAATATCAATAGTAAGCCCTGAATCAGCACCTATCAAAAGAATGATCCAGGAAGCAAGAGAAAGCAACAGACTTATCGATGCAACATACGGAAGAAAAACACGTTCTGTTATAATCACTGACAGCGAGCATATCATACTTTCCGGTATGCAGCCTGAAACAGTAGCAAACAGACTCACTGACAAACAGCCGGACAAGCAGGAATAGCGGAGGTGTATATGGAGGGTCTATTATTAGTAGTATCAGGGCCTTCTGCAACGGGAAAAGGAACTGTATGCAAAAAGCTGGTAGAAGAGACTGATGTGAAACTGTCAGTTTCTGCCACAACGCGAGAACCAAGACCCGGTGAAGTAGATGGTGTTGATTATTTCTTTATGACGGAGGAAGAATTCGTTAAGACCATAGAAGAAGATGGTTTTATTGAACATGTTCAAAACTTCGGAAAAAGATATGGAACACCTTTAAGTTATGTGAAATCGGAATTATCGTCAGGCCGGGACATTATACTTGAGATAGATGTACAGGGGGCAGCTATTATAAAAGAAAAGCTTCCTGAATGTATACTTATATTCTTGTTACCTCCATCTTTAGAGGAACTGGGAGAAAGGATAAGAAGAAGAGGCACAGAGACAAAAGAAAAAATCGATCAGAGATTGTCCAAAGCTCAGCAGGAGATCGAATGTATAGTAAATTATGATTACTACATAGTCAATAAAGAAGTGGAACAGGCTGTGGAGGATATGAAAAGCATTATTAAAGCTGAACATCACAAGCTGTGCAAAGATTTATCCGAGGAGATCATAAATAGTTTTAAGGAGGAAAAAACGGATGCTTTATCCTGAGATCAATAAATTAAGAGATGCTGCCGGCAGCAGATATTTTCTCGTATCTATGGCGGCTAAAAGAGCAAGGGACCTTATCGACGGAAGTCCTAAACTTGATGAAAACATAACTACCAATATACCTGTTTCTATAGCTGCAGAAGAGATCTCTCAGGGATTATTCACTTATACTATGCTTCAGGAAGAATATGAAGAAGAGGAATATATCTATGAGGAAGCTGAATATATAGAAGAGGAAGAAGCGGAGGCTGAAGAGATCGAAGCTGAAACTGAAGAAACACTGTAATGATGATCAAATGAGCACTTAAAAGAACGAGTGCTCTTTTTTATCTTAATTAACGGAGGATGTATGAAATATATATCTGTTGCAATTGAAAATTCCGTTACAGGTATGGACAGACTATATACTTATGCCTGCAGGGATGAGGATGTCAGACCGGGAGACTGTGTGTATATTCCTTTCGGGACATCTGACGGCCGCAGAAGAGGTTATGTTTTTGAAGTAAAGGATAAAACGGAATTTGATACAGGAAAAATCAAAGAAGTCATAGGCGTAGAAAAAGGCCTGCTTTCTCAGGAGGCTGTTTTCTTGTGCGCCTTTATGAAAGAAAGATATCTTTGCAGATATATAGACGGAGTAAAATGCTTCATTCCTTCAGGGTATTTCATGTATGAAAATATATTGAACATTGCAGATGTCGGTTTGGCAGAAGAGTTTTTAAGAGATCCCAAGACCCCTAAAAGACAGTTCAGACTTGTAGATGTACTTCTAAAAAACGGTCCAATGAAAAAAAGCACTTTAAAAAATGAATTCGGTATCGGTTACGATGTTATGTCCGCTGTGACTAAAAAGGGGCTGACTGTTCAGGGAAAGGTAGAAAGAAAAAGAAGACCGCATCTCAGTATAAGACCTGACCCTGAAAAGTTTACAAAACTCACGGAAGAACAGCAAAAAGCATTTGGTGAATTAAAAACTGCTTTGGAAAGCCGTGCCCATAAAGTATTTCTTATTCATGGAGTGACAGGAAGCGGAAAGACCAGACTTTATATGGAAACAATAAAAGCGGCTATTTCAATGGGGAAAACCGCTATAGTTATAGTACCGGAGATCTCGCTGACGGTACAGGCTATAGAGAAGTATCGCGGAGAATTCGGGGAAGATAATGTAGCCGTTATTCACAGCAAACTTTCTGAGGGAGAAAAGTATGATGAATGGATGAGGATAAAACGAGGAGAGGTAAAGATCGTCATCGGAGCAAGATCTGCGCTGTTTGCACCTTTGAAGAACATTGGAGTTATAGTTGTAGATGAAGAACATGAATCTTCATATAAAGCGGACAATTCTCCTAAATACGATGCAAGAGAGCTGGCAGAAAAAAGAGCAGAATATAACAACGGTATATTGGTGCTTGGAAGCGCTACTCCTTCTGTTAAAACATATTCAAGGTGTGAGTCGGGAGAGGTAGAAAAGCTTGTTTTGAAACACAGATACAATAGTACTCCTCTTCCGGAAATTAGCATTGTGGATATGAGAAAAGAACTGATAAAGGGCAATAAAAGCATTTTCAGCATAAAGCTTTATGATGAGATATGCAGATGTCTTGAAGAGAAAAAACAGATAATACTGTTTTTGAATAAAAGAGGGTATTCATCTTTTGTATCATGCAGAAAATGCGGATATGTGATGAGATGCCCGGAATGTGGTCTATCCATGACTTACCATAAATCAGAAAATGCGGCGGTATGTCATTACTGCGGAAGAAAAGAAGAAATGCCCAAACTGTGTCCTGAATGCGGCGGCAGATACATAAAAGACTTTGGAATAGGGACGGAAAAGGTAGAAGAGATCACAGCCAAGCTGTTTCCTAAAGCAAAGGTGGCAAGGCTCGATCTTGACACTGTCAGAAAAAAGGGAAGTGCGGAGCAGATAATATCGGAGCTTAAAGAGGGAAAAACGGATATACTTATAGGAACTCAGCTTGTGGCAAAAGGTCATGATTTTGAAGGTATAGGTTTAGTTGGAATAATAGCGGCGGATATTTCTTTAAATATTTCGGATTATCGTGCATCAGAGAATACTTTCCAGCTTATTACTCAGGCTGCAGGAAGGTCGGGCAGAGGAGAAGAGAGAGGTAAAGTAGTGGTGCAGACTTACTCTCCTGAACATTATTCCATAACAGCGGCGGCTTCTCATGACTATGAATCATTTTATGAGGAAGAGAAAATGATAAGAAAAATGATGTCTTATCCTCCTTTTGCGGAATTGATCCAGCTGGTTTTTCTGGACGAAGATGAGGATAAAGCTTTGTCATGTGCGGAAGAGTTTAGCAGAGTGCTGGCTGTGAGAGCAGGAGGGTCAGCAGGCGAAGGTATAATAGGACCAAGTCTGTCGAATATAAGTAAAATTAGGGGTAGATATAGATATAGAGTATTGATAAAATATAAAGATAAAGATATTGAAGAGTTTATGAAAATACTGGAGGATATGAGATCAGAATTTTCATATGAAAAATACAGAAGTACACTGATCGGTATAGATATCGATCCGTACAGTCTTGTTTAACGGAGGTAATCATGGCAATACGAAATGTATTAAAAGAAGGCGACGAAACTTTAAGAAAACAGTCAAGAGAAGTAACAAATATCAATGAAAGGATCCATACTCTTCTTGATGATATGGCAGAAACTATGTATGCTTCTGACGGAGTGGGACTTGCGGCTCCTCAGGTGGGCGTTTTAAGAAGAGTGATAGTTATAGATATAAGAGACAGCAACGGACTCATAGAGCTTATTAATCCTGTGATAACATCAAAGAACGGTTATCAGTACAGCGAAGAAGGCTGTCTCAGCGTTCCGGGCGTTGTGGCAAAAGTGGAAAGACCTTTTGAAGTAACTGTTAAAGGTCTTAACAGAGCAGGAGAAGAAGTGGAATACAAAGCTGCTGATTTTCTTGCTAAGGCATTCTGCCATGAAATAGATCATTTAAACGGCATGCTGTTTATAGACCATCCACATGAATTGGTGGAATATGATGACGAAGAAGAGGAAGGAGAAGAATAATGAAACTTATATATATGGGAACTCCGGATTTTGCAGTAGGACCTCTTGAGTATATCGTTAAAGCAGGTCATGAAGTGGTTTGTGTAGTAACACAGCCTGACAAGCCAAAAAACAGAGGAAAGAAAGTTCAGCCTACACCTGTAAAAGAAGCAGCTCTTAATATGGGCATTGAAGTGGTTCAGCCTGAAAAAGTAAAAGGAAATCAGGAATTTGCTGATTATATCAAAAGCCTTGATGCAGATCTTGCGGTGGTAGCTGCATATGGAAAGATCCTTCCTAAGGAGATCCTTGATGCACCTAAATACGGCTGTGTAAATATTCATGCATCATTGCTTCCTAAACTCAGAGGAGCAGCTCCTATTCAGAGAGCGATCCTTGAAGGATATTTATATTCCGGAATCACTATCATGAAGATGGACGAAGGTCTCGATACAGGAGATATGTTATATAAGAACATGCTTTCTATCACAGGTATGACAAGCGAAGAACTGCATAATGAACTTATGATCATGGGTGCAGAAATGATAGTTGAGTTTTTGGATAAAGTAGAAAAAAAAGGTGAAAATGCTTTTGTAGGAGAAAAGCAGGATGATTCTCAGGCTACTTATGCTCCTATGATCAGCAAAGAAGAGGGTCTTGTTGATTTCAAAAACACTGCTGAAGATATTTTCCTTCAGATAAATGCACTGGATCCATGGCCTTGTGCATACACATACTATAAAGGCACTCAGATGAAAATCAAGAATCCTGAATGGTATGGATCTGCCAGAGAAGAAAGAACTCCGGGAACTATAGTAAAAGTATCAAAAGAAGGTATACTGGTGCAGTGTAATGGAGATATGCTTATGATCCATACAATTCAGTTCCCTAATAAAAAAGCGATGCCTGTGGGAGAATACATTAAAGGAAACGAACTTGAAGAGGGCGTTGTATTAGGTTAGGAGGAACTTGATATTGTATTACGGATACGGGTATATGGGATGGTATGCATCCATGATAATACTGGTGCCGGCGATTCTGCTGACTATTTATGCGCAGGCTAAGGTAACATCTAATTACAATAAATATTCACAGGTGATGAACATGAGAGGGATATCCGGAGCTCAGGCTGCAAGGATAATGCTTGATGCCAACGGACTTAACCATGTGAAGATAAATATTACAAGTGGAAAACTGACGGATCATTACGATCCAAGAACACAGACAGTCACTCTTTCTACAGATGTGTATAACAATGCATCTATAGCTTCTATAGGAGTGGCCTGCCATGAGTGCGGCCATGCGGTCCAGCATGCGGTAAGGTATTCTCCTTTGAAACTAAGGACATTTATTGTACCTATAGCCAGCTTTGGATCAAGTTTGGCGATACCTTTGTTTGTTTTTGGTCTGATCTTGAGTATTGAAGGGCTGGAAATTCTGGGTATACTTCTTTTCTCTTTTGCTGTTATATTTCAGGCGGTGACACTGCCTGTAGAATTCAATGCCAGCAGAAGGGCTTTGGCGCAGATGAAAGAACTGGGCATCGTTATGACCGGTGAAGAGCAGGGAGCAAAAAAAGTACTCAGTGCAGCAGCTATGACATATGTGGCAGCTTTGCTTATGTCTCTGCTTCAGCTTGTGAGACTTATATTATTAAGCAGATCTAGAAGATAGAAAGACAGGTACGGATGGAAAGAGAAGCAGCAGTAGAAATACTCAATAATATAGAAAAGAACAATGCGTTTTCCAATATAGCTATCAACGAAAGCATTAAAAAAAGGGACAGGATAGATGGTGCTTTTGTCAGACAGATGGTATACGGCGTACTTGAGAATAAGATATATCTTGATTACTATATATCTAAATTTCTCAATTCTCCTATAGAAAAGGTAAAGACAAATTCTCTTAACCTGCTGAGAATAGCTGTATATCAGATCCTTTATATGGATTCCGTTCCGGATTATGCCGCAGTAAATGAATCCGTAGAGATAGCAAAGAGAACATCTAAAGGACAGGCCCCTTTTATAAACGGTGTGTTGAGAAACATATTGAGAAACAAAGACAGTGTGAAACTGCCTGATGCAAAAAAGAATCCTGTAAAAAGGCTGTCTGTAAAATATTCCTTCCCACAGTGGATGGTCAAGTATTTTATTGACAGTTACGGAATGGATTTTGCAAAAAGATATATAGCATCTGCCAATGAAACACCGCCTTTGACTATACGAGTAAACACTCTCAAAACCACATCGGAGGAATTGAAAAATAAATTGTCAGAGGCAGGTTTTGAAGTTGAGGATGGAAGGAATTCGTCTAATTCTCTTAAAATTAAAGGCAGCGGACTTCTGAATACAGAGGAATTTAAAAGAGGGGAGTTTTCTGTTCAGGACGAAAGTTCAATGATGGCAGTGGAAACTCTTGATCCTCAGCCTGGGGATGTTCTTTTGGACCTGTGTGCGGCTCCGGGAGGAAAAACTCTGTATGCTGCAGAACTTATGAAAGGTCAGGGCAGGATAATAGCCTGTGATCTTTATGCAAACAAACTCAGGATAGTAGAGAGGCTTGCTCGGGAAAGAGGTATAGATAATCTTGAATGTATGGAATGGGATGCTCTCAATGTGAATAAGGCGTTTTTGGGAATGGCGGACAAGGTCATTTGTGATGTTCCCTGCAGCGGACTTGGAGTAATCAGAAGAAAACCAGAGATAAAATACACAAAGACGATGGAAGACATTAAGCAGCTTTGCAAGATCCAGTACGGCATCCTTAAAAATGCTGCAATGTATCTGAAACCCGGAGGATCTATACTGTACAGTACCTGTACTTTATCTCCGGCAGAAAATCAAGGGGTAGTAAATCATTTTATAAAGAAACATGGAAGCGATAATTTCAAGGTTGATACTATGAAGCAGCTTACGCCTTTCCAAAACGGTACGGACGGCTTCTTTATATGCAGGATCACAAAAATATAACTAAATGGGAAAAACCGCTTTTATTTTGAAGGAATATAAATTAAAATAATTATTTAACAACAGTTGTATTTACAAATGAGAGGGAAAAAATGGATATAGGGTTTATAACAGACACCGGAAGAAGAAGAGACAATAACGAAGACTGTTTCTTCACAGACAAAGACAATAAAATATTCATAGTGGCAGATGGTGTTGGAGGTCAGAATGCAGGGGAAATTGCCAGCAGTATTGCGGTTAAAGAAATCTCTGACTATTTAAAGTCTAATCTGGATAATACAAAGACCGGAGGAAAGTACATATTCGGCTGTATTTCAGAGGGCATAAACACAGCTAACGAAAAGATCCTTGAAGAATCTTTCGAAAAGGAGTCTTTTTCTAAGATGGCAACCACTGCGGTAGTGCTGATGATCAGAAATGACATAGCATATATCGCTAATGTGGGCGACAGCAGAGCTTATTTACTGCGAGACGGTAAACTTATCAGACTTACCGAAGACCATACTATGGCTAACCAGCTTATACGTGAAGGAAAATTAACAGAAGAAGAAGTTGAATTTCTGGCCCAGAAACAGCTGGCTCTTAATATGTTCAGCACTATAACAAGAGCTTTGGGAGATAAAAATGGAGTGGAGTCAGACAATTTCTTTGTTGACATAGAAGAAGATGATGTCTTTTTGCTGTGCACAGACGGATTGTACGGGGAAGTGACGGATGAAAAGATGTCGGACATAATAGTAAATGAACCGGATGCTCAGAAAGCCTGCGAAAAGCTGGTGGAAGAAGCAAACGAAAATGGCGGCAGGGATAATATTACAGCTATTATTATTAAGATCGGGGATATGAACCATGAGTAGATTATTGGGCGGAAGATATGAAATACTTGAAAAGATCGGTGAAGGAGGCATGTCTGTCGTTTATAAGGCAAGATGCACATTTCTTAACCGTTTCGTTGCCATAAAGGTCCTGAAGCCTGAATTTCTTGAAGATAAAAAATTCATTGAGAATTTCAGAAATGAATCTCGGGCAGCGGCAAGCCTTACCCATCCTAATATCGTTAACATCTACGATGTAGGCATGGAAGGCAGAAATATCCATTATATCGTAATGGAATACGTTGAAGGAGAAACATTGAACTCCATTATCGAAAGAGTTGAGCGTCTTTCGGATATGGATACAATTCATATAACGAAGCAGATAGCTTCAGCACTTTCGTGTGCGCATAAAAACAATATAATACATAGAGATGTAAAACCTCATAATATCATAGTTACAGATGAAGGAGTTGCTAAGATCACAGACTTTGGCATAGCAAGAGCAGTAACGAATACTACTCTTGTGGCAAGCGATTCCATTTTGGGCTCTGTACATTATTTCTCTCCGGAACAGGCAAGAGGAGGGTATGTTGACGGAAAGTCAGATCTATATTCATTAGGTATAATGATGTACGAAATGGTTACTGGAAGAGTGCCTTTTGATGGGGATAATCCTATAACCGTTGCAATGATGCACATTAACAAGGAAATAGTTCCGCCTTCAAGGTTAAATCCTAATGTTTCTGCGGCTCTTGAAAAAATAATACTAAGAGCAACTCAGAAGTATCAGGTGAACCGTTTCGCCGATGCAGATGAAATGCTTAGCGCATTGAATGCTCTTACACCTTCCAATATACCTTATACGGTTTCAGAAGTTGCGGTGGCTGTGCCTGGGGAAGAAGAACCGGAGGAAGAAGTAAAAACAGAAGATATCAAGCAGTCATCTACTGACACTTTGGTGCTGGATAAAAATATTACAGAAGAGGGATATGAAAACTACATCGAAGAAACCGAAGAGGCTTTAGAAGATGAAGAGTACATTGATGAAGATATAGAAGAAGATTACAATGAAGATCCCGAAGAGTTCTATGAAGATGAAACCCCTAAGAGTAAAAAAGAACTTAAGGCAGAAAAGAAGGCTCGTAAAAAGGGCAACAAGAAAAAGAAAAGGATGTTTACTCTTCCTAGATTCTTAGGCGTTATATTCGGAATAATACTTGCTGCATTTTTAAGCATGGGTATCCTTTGGGCTGTTGACTACGTTCAGCTTCCTGAAGTGGAAGTGCCTGATCT
>JAFQKJ010000004.1 GCA_017397005.1 Bacillota bacterium | reverse complement strand
CGGAGCTTCCATTCTTAAAGCTGCAGTAAAAAACGGTCTTTATGTGTATCAGACTTACGGAGATATCGTTGGAGTGACTGAGTCGATAATAGCGTTGGGTCTAATATGCGTTGGATTAGTATTATTATGCGTTAAGATCACTGAGATACGTTACATTTATAAATACTGTAAAAAAGAAAGTGATTAAATTGAAATATATTGTCAAATGTTTTTTATAAATTTTTCTTAAAGAGTGAAACATTTTTATTATTTAAGACTCTTATAAATAAACGTCATATTTCGTTTTTTTAGATATAAATAAATGAACTTGCGTAATGAGAAAGGGGTTTTATCATGGATCACAGAATAGTTAATCAAAGTACAAGTTATTTCAAAACCATATCTAAGGACAGGCTTAAAGGCCAGTGGGTCAAAGCTGTTATCGCCGCAGGGATCTACACGGCAATTGTAGGAATCGTGGATTTCATTATAGAGCTCTTTATGCAGGATATGAACACTGGATTGTTGTCCGTAGGATATTTTATCATTGTGTATGGTGCAGCGACGGTGGGCCTTTATTCATATTTCGTTAAAGTAATACGAAGTGAGGAAAATGGGCTTGGATCATCTTTTGAGGGTTTTGCATCATTTGGGAGAAGCTTTGTTCTCGGATTTTTGATGCTTTTATTCATTGTACTTTGGGGTTTGCTTTTGATAATTCCTGGAATCATAGCGTCATTTAGATATGCTTTAGCACCAATGATTTTGCGAGACAGGCCGGATCTTACTCCGCTTCAATGCATAAAGGAAAGTAAAAGGCTGATGAAAGGAAACAAAGCCAATCTTCTGACTTTAGATCTTTCTTTCATAGGCTGGTATTTATTGATGTACCTGCCTGAACTGGCTTTTACTTTATTTGCAGGACCTTCGCTATATAACAGCCCGATAGTGTCAATAATAAGTCTCATTACTATCATTCTTTCACTTTGGGTAATGGCTTATATGACATCATCAATTGTTGTCTTTTATGAAGAAGCCATCTTGCCTGTACCTGAAGTTAAAGTTATAAAAATTGAAGAGGCGGTAGGTAATAATGAACAGTAAACAGAAAGTATTGGCTTATATTGCAGGTCTGGCTGTTATAGTATCCTTACTAATTATAATAGAGTTTTTACGCATCAGGATGGAATTTGTTTTTTCCACCACTTATATTTATCCAATGACTTTAAACATAATAAAAAGCTTAGTTGTTATCGTATTAGGGGCTGCTGTATCTGTTATATGTTCGTATATAAAAACCGACGCAAAATCTTGTCTGAAGTTTAAAGCGGACATACCAAGACTGTTGATCCTTGCTTTGCCGTTATTCTTATTATCATTCGTTCAGGTAGTGCTTTTTCAGTATCCGGCAGAGCTCCTCAGACCCCATTATAATTTCTATGCCTATTCAGCAGTATTTGCTCAATTGATATTGGGATTTATACTGCCGTCGTGTTTTTTCAAAAAGGAAAGCGTGTGAGAACAGTGAAAAAGATAGTTTCTTTTAATAAAGAACGATTGACTTCTGATCAGTCAATTTTAGCTAGGATATCGAATTCCTTATTATATTCTCTTATTACATTTTGGGCAGGCAAAATAATTTATGAGCATGTAACTATGCTTATAGGAAATGTAATAGAAACAAAACTTGCTGTTGCCGGAATCATAATAGGAACGATTTTATTAATACTGTCCATCCTTATGCTGATAAAGCATATAAAGGTTTTGGTTTTTATCTTTAAGAAAAAGAGAAGATCTTAAATAAAAAATATATAATTAGTACCAAAGAAAAGAGTTTTAACCATAAATTGTAAAAAACGGTAGCGTGAATGAAGAATTAAACACAAAAGTGCTGAACTGGGCAGATTGTGTTAAAAATTTTAACATAAAAGTGTAAAATTGAGTCATTTGTGTTAATGATTTAACACAAAGCATAAAAAAAGATACCGAAGTGTTAAGCAGTTAACACAAAAGAGTAAAAAGCTGTGGTTGTGTTAAAAAAAATTAACATAACGTGTGAAAAAAGGGGCTGAAGTGTTAAAGGGTTAACACAAAGCATTAAAAAAGATACAAAAGTGTTAAACTATTAACCCAAAAGAGCATAAAAAGGGGCTTTGTGTTAAAAAAGTTTAACACAAAGCAGTAAAAATAGCGGTTAGTGTTAATTGGTTAACACTAATGAGAAAAAACAGGCCGTTTGTGTTAAAACCATATGAACACGCATAAAAATACCCTCTTTTCGAAGATTCCGTCAAGGCGGCTTATGTAAAAGAGGGTTTATATTTAACTATCTGGTTCTCTTCATCAGCCTGCTGAAAAGCAGCGCCCCTGCAAGTCCCGCTCCAAAGCAAATCAGATCTATGATAACATCCATTGGACCTTCAAAAGAAACCGGGATAATAGGAATAGTTGTAGCTGCAACGATACCTATAATTATATGGCTTACTGTTGAATAATGATTTTTATAAAGTTTGTTTACTCCTTTTGAAAGAGTCAGTATCACAAGAAGTATACCGATCCCGAGAGGGAGTAAAACCACGAGCTGAAGAGTCGATACTCCGTAAAGCATAGGCTGGTATAATCCAAAGAATATCAGGATAGAAGAGGAACTCAGCCCCGGAACTACTATGCTAAGTCCCCAGGCGGCTCCGCAGAACAGGAAACCCCATATGTTTGGTTCCATCGTAACTGCCGCTCCAAATCTTAAGTAGAAGAAAAATGCTGTAAACAATATGAAGCTCAGGATCATAGCAGTGATAGAAGATTTACCACGGCCCTCTTGTCCTGCATCTCGCCATAAGTCTGGGATCATGCCGATTATAAGCCCAATGAACAGACATACAGCAGCTTGACTGTTCTTTTCCATGAATATACTGGTTAAACGTGCAAGAGCAAGAAAACCTATCCCTATGCCAATAGCCGTAGGCACTATAAGATGCCAGTATTTTTTAAAATTTCTAATAGGGTCTGACAATGTTTCTATTATAGGCCTGTACAGCCCGAAGATAACGCATAAGACACCGCCGCTTATACCGGGCAGTATGCCTCCGATCCCTATAACACATCCCTGTAGAAAGAGAACAAGCATCCGGGAACGATGCCCATCCATTCTGTTGTTTTTCTCTATACCCATTTTATCCGCCTTTTGAAAGTTTCTACTTGCTTTTTCAAATCAAATTCTAATAATGTTTATTATTTATGATATTAAAATATTGTATCATAAATTGCAAAAAAGTAATAGGGGCAGCAGCTGCTGCCCCTTAAAAACTATCTGAAAAGTCCTCCGAAGAGTCCGCCTTCACCGTCACCGCAGATGCAGTTAAGGACGAGAAGGATGATAATGATAGTAAGAAGATCGCTGCAGTCGATACTGCATGTGTTTAATCCGCACATACCATTGCCTCCGCCTCCACATCCGCAGAAGAATAAGAAAATAAGGATGATCCAGATCCAGCTTCCTCCGAATCCGCAGCATGTATTGTTGTTTTCACAAACTTCTTCTTCCTGTACTACACAGCCACAAGCTGAATTTAAATGTCTAAGTTCATCTCCCATTATGAGCACCTCCATATTTTTCAGGATTCTTTCACAGTATATGAACCAGAAATAAAAAAGTTACAACCGGAAGAAAAAGTGGCTGATAAGACTTTGACTAGAATTGCCGGAATTAAAGATGATTTGACAACAATAAGGGGTAAATGTATAATAGTTCATTATCAATGAACCATATATTGAAATATTTTGCTGCATTACGAAAGGAGAAAGATATGGATTCTGATGCCGGAGGAAGTAGGAACGGATTTTTCAGTAAACTTTTTGGAAATAAATCTGGAGACTCTGCAAAGCTTGAAGAAGAAATCAAGAATATAATGGAAGAGGGCAATGAGAGCGGTTTTCTGGACAAGGCTCAAAAAAACATGATAGACAATGTTTTTGAGTTTGACGACAGAACTGTATCTGAGATCATGACCCATAGAACTGACTGTATGGTACTTCATATAGACGATTCACTGCAGGATGTGCTTGACCTTACATTGAAACACGGTTATTCACGTATCCCGGTATACGGAGAGGATATAGATGATATAGTGGGTGTTCTTTATGTTAAAGATTTGCTTGTATTGCTGACACAGGACGAATCAGCCAGAGAGAGATTTACTATAGCTGATTTTATGAGAAAACCGGTGTTCGTTCCTTTCTCAAGGAGATGTATAGATTTGTTCTCAGACCTCACAGATCAGAAAGTTCAGATGGCTGTTGTCGTTGATGAATACGGTGGAACTTTCGGCATAGTAACTATGGAAGACTTGCTTGAGTCTATTGTAGGAAATATGCAGGATGAATATGATAACGAAGCTGCAGAGATCACACCTATAAACGATGACGAATATGATATAGCCGGCTGGGTTTCTGTTGATGAGTTTGAAAGAGTTTTTGATATAGAGATCGAAGAAGATCTATATGAATCCGATACTATCGGCGGAGTAGTGACTGAGATACTGGGAAGGATCCCTGGAAAGGACGACAGACCTTCGGTTATGATCGGCGACATTGAACTCACGGTCATCGACTCAAATGAAAAGTGTATAGACATGATAAAATGCAAACGTCTGAAAACCACAGAGACGGAAGGCGGCAATGAATAATAAATTAGGCAGGTGAACAACCTGCCTTGATTGTTTTTTGTAACAGAAAAGCAGCGCAGAGAATATAATGCCAGTGAGAAACCCTCAGAATCACCACTTTAAAGGAGGTATACAGATGGGATGCTTTAATCAGGGCTGCGGCGGGTCTGATATTTTACAGAAATGCTGCTCGCCTGCTTCAATGTGCTGCTTTGATGGGAATTTAAGTAATGTGTCTACTGAACCCGTTTTTGTACAAAAAGTATTTGATGCGGTGCTTTTTAATCTTCAGGGGCTGAAATCCGTCAGCGGTCAGAAATTCACACCATGCCTGCCTCAGGGCGTAAGGATAAGAAGGATCACGGATATAAGATGCAGAAAGTATTTTAATCCATATAACATAAACGATCCCTGCAATCTTGCTATAAATGCAGATGTGACTATATCGGGAGCTACATTTGTTGAAGATGGAAGCGGAAATCCTGTAAAGGTAATAGGGCCTGACGGCACACAGTCTCAGAAGCTTATCTATGCAGATACTGCTGACTGCGAAGAAAGAGACTGCGGTACACCTATATTCGGTACTCAAAACATAAAGATATCCGGAAATGTCATCGTGGAGATCGATGTGGTGGGTTGTGACAGCAGTGAAAACGACTGTGCATACACCTTGACAGCGAATGTGCCTGTT
This sequence comes from Bacillota bacterium, assembly GCA_017397005.1. Lineage (GTDB taxonomy): Bacteria > Bacillota > Clostridia > Peptostreptococcales > Anaerovoracaceae > RGIG1899. The sequence continues at coordinate 6,183 of JAFQKJ010000004.1, read as the reverse complement.
GCATCAGTTTCATCTCCTATGATACTTACAAATTTCTTTGAATTATGTATGCCTGGGATATCAGAATCAGCATTTCTTCCAAGATTCACTGAATTTTGCAGCATAATCTGTCACACAAGACTTGCATCAAACAACATACAAAGAGATATATCAGTAAATCCGGATACGGGAGAGGTGAGAGCAAATCTTATAATCGCTCTTTGCCTGACTTGTGAGAAAAAGATAGTTATGCCGGTACAGATCTGCGCTTTATCTGCCGGATATGCAATTGCACCGTCACAGCAGTCTACAATATGTACATCATATCCGCAGCTGTTCCCTCAGACGCCTTCAGGAGACAATTGTGATTGTGTCTGTGAAGAAGAAGAGTGTGAGCCGCAGTGTCAGTGCGAATGCGAGATAGTATGCAAACCGGTAAACAACTGTAAAAATGGCACAAGGAGTCAGAGAACAAGCAGAAACAGATGATCTAAGGGGCGGCGGCAGACCGCTCCTTTATATATTTACGTAATTATTTTACCTTATCTTTCATAATCTATAAAAAAAGATGGGGAGGGTATGATGGCATTACTTAATCAAAGCTGCATTCTGCATTATGGAGAAAAAGGAGATATTTCGAGATTTGTGCTTAAGGACAACGCTGTGTTTCATACATACTGGATTAGAGGAGAGGGAGTGAAAAAGAATGATATATTGGCAAAAGGAATAGATGATATCAAAGCCTGCAGTGACGGAGAAAGGTTATATCTTTTCTGCGCAGATATGCTGGGTGATATAGAAATATACAGTTATAAAAATGAAATCATGCAGCGTTCCGTTATCAAGACCGGAAGTGAAGATCTTATAATGAGAGATATAAGACCGTATATTTCAGGAAATCGTTGTGAACTGCTGGTATCCCATTCGAAAAGAGACGACAGGAATGAAAGGATACTAAGCAAATACAGTATAAATGCGGGGATGCTGTCGGAGGGCTGCAGATATCCGGACCATAGATCCAGAGATCTTATGGAATACGAAACCTTTGGCCCTGTTGATGAAATAGTTGCTGTAAGATATGAGGAGGAGTGCAGCACTATCGTTTCCGTAATAGAAAAAAGCGAGGATTCAAACTCTATAATACTGTTAAAAGACAACAGATTTGGATTTGTGGAAGGATTGATAAAAATAAGCATGAACAGCGATATATTCTGGCATGATATATCGGTGGCAGGAAACGAGGCAGAAGTGGTCTATACAGTAAGAGACGGCGAAGGGTTCAGCATAAAGAATATCGTGTATGATATAAAAAAACACAGTTTGTCGGAGGAAACTCTTATTAGAGAAAAAAATGCATGCTCTCATCCGTTACTGATCAGTTATATGGGTGAAAAAAGGATATGCTGGTATGAAAACGGAGCTGTATACAGCAGAAGGAAGAACGCGGAAGGCGAGTATGAGAATGCAGTAAAACATAAGGAAAGCATAGGCAGAGAGCTGTTCTGCGCTCATTTTATTTTGGATGATAAACAGTTAAAAAAACAAGCAGGAGCAGATTTCAGAAAAGTATTTTTAATATATCCTGACAATACTATGACAGGCTTTTGAACATCAAAGTTTTAAGTTGTACGAGTAAGTTAAATGTGTTAACATAACTCTGAAGGGAGTTATGATATGGACTACGAATCTAAGAAAAAGTTTATAGTAGATGTGCTGTTTATAGTTACTATAGCAGCAGTCATTTTATTTATATTCAAATACATGATCGGCTGGTTTATGCCGTTTATAGTAGGGATATCTCTGGTTGCTTTGATGCAGCCTTTATCAAATCTGTTTTCGAGGCATATCCAGATAAAGAACAAAGTGGCATCCTTTGTTTCTTTGCTTATCCTGTATGCAACCATTGGCCTTATTTTATGGTTTGGCGCTGCGTTTTTAATTGATAAGGTGGCTGACTTTGTTACAAACATTCCGGAAATATACGAAGATCATTTAATGCCTCTGCTTTTAGGACTCAATGACTGGACTATAGGAATAGCTAATAAATTCGCACCTGATACAGTTGATTTCTTTACAGATATATCCAATACCATGGTAAATGAACTGGCATCCTTAGCTGCTGATTTCTCAACAAGCTGCCTGAATATGCTGACATCACAGATTACGAGACTGCCGTATTATCTGCTTACTTTGGTGTTTACTATAATGTGCTCTGTATTTATAAGTCTTAACTACACTCAGGTTAAGGATTTTCTGTACAGGCAGTTCCCGGAAAAAGGTCAGAAGATACTCAGTTCACTTAAGGTTTTTATCAAATCAAAGCTTTTAAGAGTACTAAAGGCATACATTCTTATAATGTTCATCACATTTGTGGAAAATTCCATAGGTCTTGGGATCCTGGGAGTTGAGAATAATATAGCTATAGCGGCTCTCATAGCGGTATGCGATATACTTCCGGTGCTTGGAAGCGGTACAGTACTTGTACCTTGGGCGGTTATTTCCTTAGTTATGGGAGACTTCTTCATGGGTTTTGGACTGCTTGTAATGTATGTGATAATAGTTGTTGTAAGGAATGCAATCGAGCCGAAGATAGTAGGAATGCAGATAGGACTTCATCCTATCGTCACTATAACAGCCATGTTTGCAGGTCTTAAGATAATTGGGTTTGCCGGCATCTTTGTAGGCCCCCTTACGATACTTTTCCTTATCCATCTTAGAAATGAAGGATATATTAAACTCTGGAAATAGGAGAAGATATAGAGGTGAAATATGTTATTTAAAAATATAACGATTTTAGATGAAAATTTTGAGGTAAAAGAGGATCAGTTTGTCGCTGTTAAAGGAGACCGGATATCGTATATAGGCACAGAAAGGCCGGAGGGTTTCTTCAAACAGGAGTTTGAAGGCAAGGGAAGACTTCTTATGCCGGCGTTTTATAATGCTCATGCTCATACACCCATGACACTTTTGAGAGGCTATGGGGGAGGCTTGGCTCTTAATGACTGGCTGACTAAGAAGATATTTCCTTTTGAAGCCCACCTTACAGCTAATGACGTTTTTTTTAGCATGCAGCAGGGTATAGCTGAAATGCTTAAGTTCGGTATAGTATCTACTACCGATATGTATATGCAGGGTGAAAGTATCCTTATTGCGGCTCTTGATGCAGGTGTAAAAACCAACCTTGGAGTAGGGCTTGTATGCTTCGATCCTACTAAGAAACTCGAAGACCTTTCGGATTATCATAATTCGAAGTACCTGTATGAAAATTATCACGGCAGAGGAGATGGAAGAGTTTTGATGGATATGTCGGTCCATGCGGAATATACATCTTTCCCGGGAGTGGTAAAAGAGTTTGCTGATTACAGCAGGAGCATTGGAACAAATATGCATGTGCATCTTTCAGAAACACAAAAAGAGCATGAAGAATGCAAACAGAGACACGGCAAAACTCCGGCACAGTATTTCAATGATCTGGGAATGTTCGACTCCCCAACAACAGCAGCTCACTGCGTATGGCTGGAAGAAGAGGATTTTGATATCCTGGCTGAAAAAGGAGTTACTGTTGCCACCTGTCCTGTGAGCAATCTGAAGCTTGCCAGCGGCATATGCGATGTGAAGAAGCTCTACGAAAAAGGAATAAATGTAGCCTTGGCCACTGACGGAGTTTCAAGCAACAATAATCTTAATATGATAGAAGAAATGAAGTTCTTTACACTTCTTCAAAAAGTAAAACATATGGATCCTACAGTCATAACTCCTAAGCAGGCTATAGAAGCCGCAACAGTAGGCGGAGCTAAAGCTCAGGGGAGAAAAGACTGCGGAGTTCTCAAAGTAGGAAACAAAGCGGATCTGATAGTTTTGGATATAGATCAGCCTCATATGCTTCCTGTACATAGTCTGCTTGATAACGTTGTTTATTCTGCAGATGGAAGCGATGTGGAAATGACTGTATGCGACGGAAAACTGCTTTATAAAAATGGAGAGTACTATTCGCTTGATATAGAAAAAGTGATTTATGAAACTGAAAAATCAAGGAAGAGGATACTGTCACAGTTATAGATTTACGAAAGGAGCAATAAAATGGGAAAACCAAGCGATTTTTTAGGAGAGGGCCCTTTAACTTTAATGGGTAATATAGTAGGAAAGCTTAATATCGAGCTTCCTGATTTTGATACTGCTCAGGAATGGGAAGACTGGTTCGATGAGCTTTGTGACAAGCATATAGTTCAGACAGGTAGGATCCGTTGGGAGATCGTTGAAGATAAAGAAGAATTCCTGAAGAATATGGGATATGAAGACGATGAAGAATTTGATGACATGGACGCTGAAAGTCCATTTGAACAGTTCTTCTTTGATATGGGCTGATAATGCCGGAGGTGTCTTATGAGTAAAGAATATGAAAAACTTCTTAATGCTCTTGACTGTATCAGAAGCAAGACTGATTTTGTTCCGGATGTAGCTCTTATATTAGGCTCCGGTCTTGGCGGATTTGCGGATGAGATAGATCAAGTGGCTTCTATTGATTACAGCGAGATAGATGGGTTCCCTGTATCTACAGTTGTAGGGCATAAAGGAAGATTTGTTTTTGGATACGTAGGCGATGTAAAAGTAGTGGTTATGCAGGGCAGGATCCACTATTACGAAGGATATCCTATCAGCGATGTTATCCTTCCTACAAGACTTATGGGCATGATGGGGGCTAAGGTCCTCTTCCTCACAAATGCAGCAGGAGGAGCAAATCTGGACTTCAATGCGGGAGATTTTATGCTTATCAGAGATCAGATCATGGCATTTTTCCCAAACCCTCTTATAGGTGCGAACATTGAAGAACTGGGACCGCGTTTTCCGGATATGTCTGAGATATATGACAAAGAAATCAGAGGTATAATTAAGGCGACTGCAGGAAAACTGGACATCCCTCTTAAAGAAGGGGTATATGTGCAGTTTACCGGACCAAGCTTTGAGACCCCTGCCGAAGTAAGGATGGCCAGCATGGCCGGCGGCGATGCCGTGGGCATGTCTACCGCATGTGAAGCAGTGGCCGCAAAGCACATGGGCCTTAGGGTATGCGGTATTTCCTGCATTTCAAACAAGGCTGCGGGACTTGCTGAAAATCCTCTTTCACATGATGAAGTACAGGAAACAGCAAACAGGGTCGCTCCTTTATTTAAGGATCTTGTAAGAACATCAATTGAAAATATAGGAAAGATATTATAACTTATCATACAAAAAGAGCGATGCACTGAAGTGTACCGCTCTTTATTATGTTTTGTTTATTTTATTCGAAAAGCGTGCTGTCAGGGTGTATGAATAAGATGAGGGTATCATTTTCAACACCGTATAAAGCATATACAGTACCGAATACATCATCTTCAACAACTATTTCTCTGACTTCGTACTGATATTTAGGATCGCCGGAAACCGGATCTGCATTTGAAATGACAGGTTTGAAGTAGAAATAGTCACCTTCTATTGCCCATAAAAGAGGTTCTGTTCCAGGAGATAAAGTTACGCCTGTTCCATCTCTTTCGAGCTTGATTTCTCCACTGTAATACATGATGCTTGAAACGCCGTCTTCTGATACTTCATATACTCTTTTCTTTTCATCCCACTGGTAATGTGCAACCTCAAGATCTATCTCATCACCGGTCAATAAAGTGTAAGATTCTTTATTATCTAAAAGATATTGAAGCGCTGTAAGATCATCATTCAAAAACTGAGTTATAGCTTCTTTGTCGCCCATTTCAGGGCCTTCGTCTGCAGCGCCGCATCCTGCAGCAGTCAACGTCAGGATCAATACTAAAAGAAGTGATAATATTTTTTTCATAATGTAATTCCTTTCCTTATGTTAATAATATCTATTAGAAATTATTTTACACTGTGGAAGGAATACTCTCAACTGAAAATATTTTTACAAAGCTATACTTAGTACGATATTTGCAGTGAAACATACGAGTATTCCAGCGAGAGTAGGAATAATAAAGGCGGCGCAGGTCCATTTTATGCTTTTTGTTTCTTTATACACGGTTAGACAGGTCGTAGCACAGGGGAAATGAACTATACTGAACAGCATGGTACATAAAGCCGTAGTAATAGTCCAGCCGTTGTCTATAAAAAGGAATTTGAGTTCTGCAAGACTGCTGTAATCCGTCAAAGTGCCGGTGGCCATATACGTCATAATAATTATAGGTATTACTATCTCAT
>JAFQKJ010000048.1 GCA_017397005.1 Bacillota bacterium | reverse complement strand
TCCTTTTAACAGTCTTGATGGTGCAGCATTTTTGGTTTCAGGGGAAGAACCTGAAAGAGAAGGTGAAATGCTGAATGGCGGATGTATTTACGATTATTATGAAACAAAAGATGGGCTCTATATGAGTGTTGGATCTCTTGAACCGCAGTTTTGGAGGAATTTTTGCTTGGGAATTGGAAGGGAAGACTTGATCGAAGGTACTGTATGGCCTCAGAATGTTAATGAGATCAAGGCAGAGATCAGAGGAATATTTAAAACAAAAACAAGAGAAGAATGGACTAAGATATTTACAGAATATGATGCTTGTGTTCAACCTGTGCTTAACCTTAAGGAAGCGCTGATAGAAGATGAGCATGTGAAGGAAAGACAGATGGTGGTGGAAGTGGATATGCCACTGCATGAAGGAATGAAGGTAAAGCAGATGGCTACTTCCATTAAACTTAGCGAATGTCCTTGCGAATACAAATTTGCAGGTTATCCTTTGGGCTACCATACAAAGGAAATTATAGAGAAGCTTGGGCTTAACTATGATGAACTTGAAGAAAAAGGCGTGTTTAAATAATGAAAATAGAAATTAGAAATCCTTTTGCAGAACTGTCCAGACAGCAGTATTGTATATGGATAGGATCTATGCTCATAATAGTCATGTCGGCTATGATATGCGGCAGGTTTGACTGGCTGTCTGTAGGGACATCGCTTTTGGGTGTCACCATGCTGATATTTATGGCAAAGGGAGATGTTTTTGCTCAAATACTTACGATATTTTTCTGCTTGTTATATGGAGCTGTTTCCTACACATTCTCGTATTACGGCGAAATGATAACTTATCTTGGAATGACGCTGCCGGTATGTCTTTTTACCTTGGGATCCTGGCTCAGACATCCATATAAAAAAGGTGAAGTCAAAGTAGCTGATGTTACAAAGAGATCCGTTGCGGCAATATCCGTGTTAAGTGTTATTGTCACGATTATTTTCTACTTTATACTTGAGTACTTTAATACACCGAATCTCTTTTTCAGTACTATATCTATAACCACAAGCTTTTTTTCGGCATGTCTCTCTTTTTTAAGAAGCCCGTATTATGCATTGGCTTATGGAGCTAATGACATAGTTCTGGTCATACTGTGGGTGCTGGCTAGTTTTGAAGATATTTCGTACATCGCGATGGTGGCTTGTTTTGGAGTATTCCTTTTCAACGATATTTATGCATTCTTTAATTGGAAAAGGATGAAGAAACGTCAAAATATTTAGTTATATAATATTTAAGGGAGAAACTCTTTTAGAGCTTCTCCCTGTTTGTTTACTGTTCATTTGTTTTTAAAATCTTGCCGCCTTCATACATCAAAGGATCTTTTAAGTAAGGATGCTTGATTTTGCAGATCTTATCTTTGCAATTTTTGCACTGAAGCGCGGAATTTGTTCTATGCCAGAAAAGCTCCGGCGAGTTTTTCCAGGTGATCTCCCATTTTACTACTATTATGAGTGACATTATAACAAGGCTCCAGGAGAAGAAGCTTGGTATAAAAATGAGAGGGGTGAACATCATTGCATAGCCCCAGTTGAATATCCTGCAGTTTACGCAGCATTTATTTTTCATCATAAAGAACTGAAACGGACACCAGATTACAACGCAGATGAGATCGCATACGTAGAAGAACAGAGATATCAAAAGCAGGATATCTTTATATATTATGCCTGTGAAATACAGAATTCCTATAACTGAGGTAAGAGCCAGCCAGGATATAAGTACGGTCAAGGCGCCTTTATTGCTTTGCTTGATGAATACCTTTTTTTCTTCCTCTGTATAAGGCTGGTTTGATGGTTCGTAAAGGAGTTTGTGATGTTTCAAGCAGCCCATAGTAAGAGATTTTTGACGTTTAGGTACAAGCTGGAGGATCATGCCGACCATAAAAATAGCCCAAATTATATAAAGGTACATCAGTTCCCCGTAAAGCTTTCCTGTGAATATCAGAGTCATAAGTTCAGGAACAAAGAAAAAAATGAAAATACAGGAAATGAATATAAGTATTCTGGCTATGAGTTTAACTACATATTTATTTGCCATATGTTACCTCGAAAAATATTTATATTAGTTATATTTTAAACTTAATGTTAATATTATATATCTTTAAGCTTTTATTTTTCAATAGCAGAGTGTAAAATACCTATTGAAAGAGGTGAATGTATGAGAACGATAAAACTGGTGATGGGAAAACCTTTTCCAAGCTATGTGGAAATGTCTATAGTAGATATTACAGAAGGCAAGGAAAGACGCAGAGCCGGAATAACAGCAGATTATTCTGAAGTGGATATAAAGCCGCTGATAAAGCAGGGCTATTCTCTCGAAGAAGCTGTGAAAAGCTATGATGACTGGCTTAACAAGACTCTGAGAAGATATCTTTTGGATGAATGTGAGATCATAAGCGGTCACGAAGAGTTTTTGAATATAGTTCGTGAAAGCATTGCTAAGTATTTTGATAAATAGAAATAAACGGTTTCATGCATTTGCATGGGACTGTTTTTTTATAAAAAATCATGTTATGCGGCGTAGTCGTTGACGGTTGAATATTAGAGAAAAATGGGGTATACTTAATAAATTAATAAAAAATAGGAGACGTTGAAATGAGTGATAAGAAGATAAATTATGCTTATAAAAAAGCAGGTCCGTTTAAATCAACATTTTCCTGCACAGCAGAATCTGTGGACGAAGAGTTTTTCCAGAGCTGCATGGATGAACATCAGTTTTTAAGACCGGAGTGCGAGGTTTACGGAGGAAAAGCGATCTGTGAACAGTGTGAACATTTCGGAAGAAAAGCAGAATTTTATTCTGAATGGGATAATGAAAAAATAGTTTTAGACAATGCACTTGGAAAAGAACTGGCGGAATAAAGAGATATTTAGGAAATATACAATAATTGAAAGGTAGGTTTGAAGGAATGAAGCTATTGATGACAGGAAATGAGGCGGCTGCACGGGGCGCATACGAGGCAGGTATAATATTTGCTTCGGCTTATCCGGGAACACCGAGTACAGAAATACTCGAAAATCTTGGAGGGATGTACAAGAAAGATATCTATTCTGAATGGGCGCCTAACGAAAAAGTTGCTGTGGAAGCGGCTATAGGAGCGGCTATTGCCGGAGGAAGAGCTTTAGCATGCATGAAGCATGTGGGCGTGAATGTTGCGGCAGACCCTCTTATGACATTTGGATACACAGGAACAACAGCGGGATTCGTTATTGTTTCTGCTGATGACCCGGGAATGCACAGTTCACAGAATGAACAGGACAACAGATTTTATGCGAAATTTGCAAAGATCCCTATGCTTGAACCTTCCAACAGTCAGGAAGCTAAGGATTATATGAAGATCGCTTATGAACTCAGTGAAAAATGGAGCACACCTGTATTTTTCAGAATGACAACAAGAGTATGTCACAGCAAGAGCATCGTTGAGCTTGGAGAAAGAACAGAAGCGATTCCTTTTAAATATGAAAAACAGATCACAAGATATGTAGCTACTCCGGCAAATGCCAAGGGTATGAGAGTAAGAGTTGAAGAAAGACTCAAGACTATGGAAGAATTCTCAAACACTACTGATCTCAACAAGCCTGAATACAACGGAACGAAAGTCGGTGTTATAAGTGCAGGTGTTGCATATCAGTATGCAAGAGAAGTGTTCGGTGAAGAAGCGTCATATCTTAAATTGGGCTTTACACATCCAATGCCAATGGATGTTATCAGAGATTTTGCTTCGAAAGTTGACAAACTTTATGTGGTGGAAGAACTGGAACCATACATGGAAGATCAGATCAGAGCTGCAGGCATCGAATGTATCGGCAAAGCGGTGATCCCTAACATGGGCGAACTGGATACAGACAGAGTGAGAAAGGCTGTGTTCGGAGAGGAAAATCCTACACTTAAGTCAGAACAGAAAGCGGCAGGAAGACCGCCTACACTTTGCGCAGGATGTCCTCACAGAGGTTTCTTCTATTCTCTTTCAAGAAGAAAAGATGTTATGGTTACAGGAGATATAGGATGTTACACATTAGGCAGTGCGGAACCTCTCTTTGCTATAGACACAACTATATGCATGGGCGCAAGTATCAGCACAGGCCATGGCGCGTCAAAGGTATTTGAAAAGATCCAGCCGGGTAAAAAAGTAGTATCAGTTATCGGAGATTCAACATTCTTCCATTCCGGTGTTACAAGCCTTATGGATGTTGTGTATAACAGAGGCACCAGCGTGGCAGTTATCCTTGACAACCGCATCACAGGAATGACAGGCCATCAGCAGAACCCAGGTTCAGGATATACTCTTATGGGTGAACCTGCACCGGCGGTTGACATACCTGCATTATGTATGGCATTAGGTATCAAAAAGGAAAATATACATATAGTTAATCCTAATGATCTTCAGGAGAATGAAGCGGCGCTTGACAAGGCTCTTGGTTCAGATGAAACATCAGTCATCATCACAAAATGGCCATGCGTTCTTAAGAAGATAACAGAAGAAGATAGGAAAGCTTTTGATCTTAGCAAGAAACAGTGTAAAGTTGATCCTGAAGCATGTATAAACTGCAAGATGTGTATTAAAACAGGATGCCCTGCACTTCAGGCTAAGGACGGAAAAGTTGTTATAGACAGTGGTTCCTGTGTTGGCTGCGGTGTTTGTCAGCAGGTATGTCCAATGGGAGCTATCCAGAAAGTAGGTGAGTAGTATGGCAGAGATCAAAAACATATTATTGGTTGGCGTTGGCGGTCAGGGTACTATCCTTGCAAGTAAAATATTATCAACAGCGTTGGTTGATGCTGGATATGATGTAAAAATGAGTGAAGTTCACGGAATGGCTCAGAGAGGTGGAAGCGTAACTACACAAATCAGATATGGTGAAAAAGTATTTTCTCCTATAATCGGAAAAGGTGAAGCTGATGTAATGGTATGCTTTGAAAAGATGGAAGCCCTCAGATGGTTGGAATATGTTAAACCTGACGCAAAGATCGTTATAAATGATTTCGAGATCCCTTCCGCACCGATCCTGGTGGGAGCGGAAGAATATCCGCAGGGAATTATCGAAGAACTTTCAGCTAAAACAGAAGTATCTGTATTCAAAGCTGCGGATATTGCAAAAGAACTTGGAAATCCAAAGGCTATGAACATAGTTCTTTTGGGAGCTCTCGTAAAAGCAATGGGCATTGAGGACATGGATTGGGATAAATTCATAGCTGAAAACGTGAAAAAAGGCTTTGAAGAGCTCAATATCAAAGCATTCCGCGCAGGAATGGCCGCTATATAACGTTATATCCTCTTGAAATGTAAAAATTTATAGGATATAATAATTAGTGGTAAAATTAGGACTTGATAAACACAACAATATATATCGAGGAGGATTAACATGGATTTTTTAACAAAAATGAAAGAACAGGCTAAAAAGGATCTCAAAACAATCGTACTTCCAGAATCAATGGACAAGAGAACTTTTGATGCTGCAGAAAAAATCTTAAAAGAAGGTCTTGCAAAACTGATCATCATCGGAACAAAGGAAGAAATCGAACAGTATGGTGCTGGATATGATATTTCAGGCGCTACAATCATCGATCCTTTCAATGATCCTAACAAACAGAAATATATCGATAAGTTCGTAGAACTTAGAGGAGCTAAAGGTGTAACACCTGAAAAAGCTCAGGAACAGATGGAAAAAGACTACATGTTCTATGCTTGTCTCATGTGCAAATGCGGCGATGCTGACGGCGTAGTATCAGGTGCTTGCCACTCAACAGGAAACACAATCCGTCCAGCTCTTCAGCTCTTAAAGACAAGACCTGGAATCAACGGCGTATCAGGATTCTTCCTCGTAGAAGTTCCTAACTGTGACATGGGCGAAAACGGTCAGTTCATTTTCGCTGACTGCGCTGTAAATACAGATTTCGATGCTGAAAAGATCGCAGAAATCGCTTACCTTTCAGCTGAATCATTCAGAACATTCGTTGGCGGAGAACCAAGAGTTGCTATGCTTTCATACTCAACAAAAGGCAGTGCTAAACATGACGACGTAACAAAAGTTGCTGACGCTGTTAAGATCGCTAACGAAAGATGGCCTGAAATCGCTCTCGACGGTGAACTCCAGCTTGATGCTGCATTAGTTCCAGAAGTAGGCGAGCTCAAAGCTCCAGGAAGCAAAGTTGCAGGTCATGCAAACACATTAGTATTCCCAAGCTTAGAAGCTGGTAACATTGGTTACAAACTCGTTCAGAGACTTGCTAAAGCTAATGCTTACGGCCCAATCCTTCAGGGTCTCTCAATGCCAGTAAATGACCTTTCAAGAGGTTGCTATGCTGACGATATCGTAGGCGTTGTTGCTATGACAGCTGTACAGGCTCAGAACCAGGCTAAATAATTAAACATATTTATGGGAGGGTATAGACCCTCCCATTTCTGATATTTTAATATCGTCTTTCCCATCCGCCGGGAGGTATTTGCGTGAGCGCAGGTGCTTTCCGGTGGTATTTTATTGCCTTAAAACTGTTGACTAAAAGGCAAGGGTGTATTATAATGATATCAAAATAATATCATTATAATAAGGAGGGGTCAGAATGAATGATATTAACAATATTCAGTATGAGGAAAAGCTGATAAAAGGCGGAAATGGAATGGCAATGCTTATCCTCAGCATAGTACTGCTGTTGGGATCAGTACTTAGTTTTATAGGAGGATTAGGCATCCTTGCATCATGGTATTATCCTGCGGGAGTAGGAGCATTACTTATTCTTTTAAGCATCGTGCTTCTTGCGGCAAGCTGCCTTATATGGGGTGGGCTTAAAATAGTAAAGCCTAATGAAGCGCTGGTACTTACATTGTTCGGCAAATACTACGGAACAATAAAGGATGGAAACTTCGCTTTTGTTAATCCTTTTGTTTCAGCAGTAAACCCAACTGTGGAAAATATCGCATCGGAAGCTCTTGAAACTCTTTCCGGAAAAGGCGGAAAGAATAAAAAAGCCGGAGATAATTCAAGAGGTAAGAAGATCTCACTCAAATCCATTACTTTGGATAACGGCAAACAGAAGATCAACGACCAGATGGGTAATCCTATAGAGATCGGTATCGTTGTTATATGGAGAGTAGTAAACACGGCAAAGGCAGTGTTCAATGTAGATAACTACATGGAATATGTTTCTATCCAGGCGGATTCGGCATTGAGAAACATAGTAAGACTTTATCCATACGATGTGGTGGATGACGGAAATGATGCAACTGATGAACGTTCTCTCAGAGGAAGCAGTCAGGAAGTTGCTGACAGACTGAAGAAAGAGATCCAGGAAAAAGTAGAGGTTGCAGGTCTGGAAGTAGTGGAAGCAAGGATAACACATTTGGCTTATGCACCTGAGATCGCAGCGGCAATGCTTCAGAGACAGCAGGCTTCAGCTATAATCGATGCGAGAAAGATGATTGTTGACGGGGCGGTAGGCATGGTAGAAATGGCTCTCGATAAGCTTTCTGAAAGAGAAATAGTTGATTTGGATGAAGAAAGAAAAGCGGCTATGGTTTCTAATCTTCTGGTAGTGCTTTGCGGCAATAAGGATGCTCAGCCTATAGTAAACTCAGGATCGATCTATTAAGACCGAAGGGAGCAGTTGGTGTGGATAAAAAAGATACGGGGAAAAAACAAATACTTTTAAGGATCTCGCCTTCATTATGGAGAGAATTATCCGCATGGGCTGAAGATGATTTCAGATCGATCAACGGGCAGATAGAATATCTTTTGACTGAGTGTGTGAGAAAGAGAAAAAAAGAGGGGAGAAAGACTCTTGAAGAAGAGCTTTCGGATGAAGAATAATCAGGGATAAGATGAAAAAATGAGGTCCTTTTGGGGAAAGGACGGAACAGAATAGAGAATTAGAGGATGAGGCTGTAAGAATATTTACGGCCTCATTTTCTTGTATAATTGGATATTATTTTAATAAATCAGAAAAAAATGCCAGGAAGATTGATTATATATTGACAATCTTGCAAAAAATCGAGATAATGAAAAATGGAGATTTTATTAGAATGTTCAGGAGGAAACAGATGTTTAAGACAGTTAAAGAAGTTCAGGATTACTGTAAAGCGAATAATGTTAAGATGATCGACTTTAAAATGGTTGATATAAACGGTCGTTGGCGCCATATCACTATTCCTGCTGTCAGATTCAATGAAGATACAATGGTATACGGTATAGGTTTTGACGGTTCCAATTACGGATATGCACCGGTTGAAAAGAGCGACATGGTATTTATACCTGATCTTTCAACAGCAAAAGTGGATCCTTTCGTTGAAGAACTTACACTTACAATGACAGGTGACGTATGTATCATAGATCCAAAAGCGAACAGACCTTTCGACCAGTATCCAAGAAACGTTGCTATCAGAGCAACTGAATACATGAAAGAACTTGGTATTGCAGACAAGATGATCATAGGACCGGAATTTGAATTCCACCTTATAGACCATGTAAGCTACAAAACAGACAGAAACCATGTTTCATATGAAATAGATACTGCTCAGGCAGACTGGAACACCGGTATCAGCGATGTGCAGAATTTTGGTTATCAGGTGCCTAAAAAAGGCGGATATCACATTTCAGCTCCTCAGGATATCACATATGACCTCAGAAGCAAAATGTGCATGATGATGGAAGAATGGGGCATAGATGTAAAATATCATCACCATGAAGTAGGCGGTTCAGGTCAGGTAGAAGTTGAAGTTGAACTTGGCGAAATGACAGATATGGCCGACAAAACAATGATAATCAAATACATCGTTAAAAATGCAGCTGTTCAGGCAGGCAAAACAGCAACATTTATGCCAAAACCTATTTATTCAGAAGCAGGCAACGGAATGCACGTACATATGCTCCTCTTCAAAGACGGAGAACCTGTATTCTATGATGAAAACGGTTATTCAGGACTCAGCAAAGAAGCTCACTGGTTCATGGGCGGACTTCTGAAACATGCTAAATCACTGTGCGCTCTTACAAACCCATCAACAAACTCATTTAAGAGACTTGTTCCTGGATTTGAAGCTCCTGTTACAATCGGCTATGCTACATCAAACAGAAGCGCGGTTATCAGAATCCCTGCATACGCAAAGAGCCCTAACACAAAGCGTTTTGAATTAAGAAATCCTGATGCTACATGCAACCCATATTATGCTTATTCAGCTATCCTTATGGCAGGTCTTGACGGTATCAAAAACCAGATCGATCCTGAAGCTAACGGATGGGGACCATATGATTTCAATTTATATCATCTTTCAGATGAAGAAAAAGCAAAACTGGATGCGCTCCCAACAACTCTTGACGAAGCTCTTGATGCTCTTGAAGCAGACTATGAATACCTCACAGCAGGCGGAGTATTCCCAGAACCTCTCCTTAAGGTATGGATCAAGAATAAACGTGAAGAAGCAAAAGTTATCAATCAGATCCCGCATCCTGCAGAATTTGGTTTTTATTACGATTTATAGGAACAAAACAGAAGGGCTGCCGTTGGCGGCCTTTCTTTTATGAGGCGAGTAAAATGAACTTAGAGAAATTTTTGACAGAATATAACGAAAAAGATATATATCCTATGCATATGCCGGGGCATAAGAGAAATACAGCCATGATGGACATGGTGAATCCGTATTCTATTGATGTGACAGAGGCGGGAGATCTTGATGATATGCACAACCCCGAAGGGGTCCTCAGAGAAGCAATGGATAAATGTGCTGAGGTTTTCGGAAGCGGTAAGTCATTTTATCTGGTGAACGGAAGCACCTGCGGTATGCTGGCAGGGATATTTGCGGCAACGAAAAAAGGCGACAAGATACTTATGGCAAGAAACTGCCATAAGTCTATATACAATGCGGTATACTTAAGAGAGTTAAAACCGGTCTACCTGTATCCGAAAACAGATGAAGTTTTCGGAGTATCTGTGAGTATAAAGCCGGAGGATGTTAAGAAGGCTATCAAAGAAAACAGAGATATAAAACTTGTGGTATTGACCTCGCCGACATATGAAGGTGTGGTGTCAGATGTAAAAAGCATTGCTAAAGTCTGCCACAAATACAAAGTGCCGCTGTTAGTAGACGGAGCCCACGGAGCTCATTTCGGCTTTCACCCGGGATTTCCGGAAAAAAGCATAGCTTTAGGCGCAGATATGGCGGTGGAAAGTGTTCATAAAACGCTGCCTTCCTTCACACAGACGGCGGTAATGCATTTAAACAGCAGCCTGGTTTCTGAGCAGGAACTTAGAAAATATCTGACTGTATTTCAAAGCACAAGTCCTTCCTATGTGCTGATGAGCAGTATAGATAAGTGCGTTGATTTTGTGGGCGGCGAAGAAGGAAAGGAAGCCTTTGAAAAGTATAATGCCATGCTGGAAGATTTCAGCGAAAGCATGAAAGCTTTGAAAAAGCTAAAAGTCCTTTGTAAAGGAAATGATTCTCTTGAACAGCATCCTGATATATTTGGATTCGATCCCGGAAAAATAGTCATATCTACAAAAGGGAATGACATTACAGGGGCAGAACTGGAAAGAGTATGGAGAGACAACTTCAAGATCCAAGTGGAAATGACATACGGAGATATAGCTATAGCAATGACCAGTGTGTGTGATACGGAAAAAGGATTTGAAAGGCTCAAATATGCGATCTTCTCCGTGGACAGCGAGCTGCAGGTGGAAGAAATAAATAAAAAGAGAAGCGAAGACATATTTATTGACAGCCCTTACTTTGTGATAAACGGAGGGCTTGACGATGTGAAGAAAAAAACGGAAGGCTATGAATTTGTATCGGAGATCGGAGATATAGATCAGCAGCCTCCGGGAGAAAACGTGCTTTCGTCAAGCGAAGCTATGGATTCGGATGGAGAGATCATCACGAGTGTACAGTGCATAGGAAGAGTTTCTCAAGAGTATCTATATGCTTACCCACCGGGGATACCTATAGCGGTGCCGGGTGAGATCCTTACAGAGGAAGTTGTTGGATATTTAAAAAATCTGGCGGCAAGAGGTACAAAGATATACAGCACTTTGGGGGGCTGGCCTGCTACGATAAAAGTTGTGAAGAAGCAGGACTAAGATATGTGTCTTTTAAAGATACAAAAATGGCCCAGACCATTGACTAATACTATAAAAAAAGATAAAATATAACAGATGCGATAAGCAAAAATTACCTGAAAGAAGGTGTAATAGTGAAGAGAATAAAAACTTTAGAAACAAGAAATCTTGTTGAATCAGCTGTAAAAGGCGGCTGCGGTGAATGCCAGACATCATGCCAGTCAGCAAGCAAAACTTCTTGCAGCATTGCAAACCAGCAGTGTGAACAGTGCAAAAAGAACTAATGACAAATTAGAAATCGCTGCAGTGAAAGCTTGCAGCGATTTTTACTGTATAAATTTTGAAAGGAAACTGATATAGGGCTATGGTACATAGATATAAAAACAACGGATATAACATAGTTCTGGATTCCAACAGCGGTTCTGTACACGTGGTGGATCCGGTTGCCTATGATGTTATAGGATTATATGAAGATCACAGCACCGATGAGATCGTAACGAAGATCCTGGAAGCCTACAAGGATCAGCCTGATGTGAATGAAGAAGAGATCAGAGAGATCATTGAAGATGTGGAGACTCTTAAAAAAGAGCATAAGCTTTTCACTAAAGATATATTCGCAGATACTGCGGTGGATTTCAAACAAAGACAGTCTGTTATAAAAGCGCTGTGTCTGCATATAGCTCATGACTGCAATCTCAGATGCAAATACTGTTTCGCAGGAGAAGGGGAATATAAAGGACATAAAGCAATAATGAGCTATGAAGTGGGTAAGAGAGCTTTGGATTTTCTCATCGAAAACTCTGGGACCAGAAGAAATCTTGAAGTTGACTTCTTTGGCGGTGAGCCTCTTATGGACTTTGAAGTTATAAAGAAACTGGTGGCTTATGCGAGAGAGCAGGAAAAGATATACGACAAGAACTTCAGATTCACACTTACCACAAACGGAGTGCTTCTTGATGAAGAAGTGATGGAATTTGCAAACAAAGAGATGAGCAACGTGGTCCTCAGCCTTGACGGAAGAAAAGAAGTAAATGACAGATTCAGGGTTACTCCTAACGGTAAAGGCAGTTATGATCTGATAGTTCCTAAATTCCAGAAGATGGCGGAAAGCAGGAACCAGCAGGATTATTATATAAGAGGAACATATACTCATTTCAATACGGATTTTGCCAGTGATATACTTCATGTGGCAGATCTGGGATTCGAACAAATATCGATGGAGCCTGTGGTGGCACCTCCAGAAGAGGACTATGCGCTTAAAGAATCCGACCTGCCAAAGCTTTTGTCTGAATATGACAGACTGGCAGTTGAAATGATAAAAAGAAAAAAAGCCGGAAAAGGTTTTACTTTCTTCCACTTTATGATAGATATGACCGGAGGCCCATGCATAGTGAAAAGGATATCCGGCTGCGGCGTTGGAACAGAATATATGGCTGTAACTCCATGGGGAGATCTTTATCCATGCCATCAGTTCGTTGACAATCCGGACTTCCTTCTTGGGAATGTTTTTGACGGAGTCAAGAATACTGAGATCATTGATAAATTTAAAATGTGCAATGTGTATGCTCATGAAGAATGTAAGGACTGCTTCGCTAAGATGTACTGCAGCGGCGGATGTCCTGCAAATGCGTTCCATTCCACAGGAGATATCACCGGGGTATATAAACTCGGCTGTGAACTTCACAAGAAGAGGATAGAGTGCGCTATTATGATAAAAGTTGCCGAAGCTTTCGGAGATCCGGAATAATTTATAACAAAATCAAGCCCTGACATCATACTAAAGATGTCAGGGTATTTTATACTATAGTATATTTTGGGAGTTTTTCCTGAAAGATCATATGTCTTAAAATGTCGTCCAGCAGGATGCCGGCAGCAGAGAGGAAGAACCATGCCACCATAAAAGGCAGAGATATCTGGCCAAGCACATTTCCCCAAAGATCGCTGTAATCCCATACGTTCAGATTTAAAACAAGATTTAGGAAGCATCCGGATACGAATTCCACTGTGGTTATTATTATGGAAGACAGCAACATTTGGATGACTATGGGAGTATTTTCGTCAAGGATCTCGTTGATAAGTCCTATAAGTACAAAGCACAGCCCTCCTACAAAAAACATAGACTGATGGGTGTATCCTCTGAAAAGTATTTCTATTATTAAGTAAATCAGACCTCCTGCGGAGAATAGGATAAGATATTTTGCCAGTCGCATAATATGTCCTTTCCGTCAAATTTTGTCTGTATATCATAATACTTCTGATAATATTTTATGTTTGAGGGAAAGAAAAATGTAATAAAAAAAATGGAAACTGCTCTATGAGCAGTTTCTTTTTTTAGCAGATCTTAAGTTTATCATAGAGCCTGTAAGAAGAAGGGCTATTCCTACTATGATATTCCAGGTAAGAGCCTCATGAAGGATAACTAACGCTATCAGTGGAGCAAACATCGGTTTAAGGAAGAACACGATGGATGCATTTGAAGGCCCGCAGGCATGTATAGCCTGGAAATATGTATAGTAGCCTATACCGGTTACGGCAACGCCTATATAAAGCACCATAAGTATATTTGAAGAATCTATACCGGCAAGTATAGGTTTGTCCATTATCATCATAGGGATGAGCATCACTATACTTCCTATAAGAAAGCTGAAACAGGTCTGAGGGATATCTCCTATCCTTGCTATGCGAAGTTTTCCTATAGTGGTGTATAACCCGAAGGTGACTGCTGCTATAACGGCGCATATTATTCCGAATGGTGTATTCCCTTCTGAAAGATTGAAAGGATTAGCAGCAAATACAAGGCCCAGGGAGCTGATTATAAGCACCAGCGCCTTTCGTTTTGTAAATTTATCTCCCACGATAAAATGTGCGAATATCATTACGAATATAGGGTTGGAGCAAATTATTACAGAAACAAGATTTGCATTTGCGTGGACTATGCCAACCTGGAAGAACAGCATGCTTATACAGATGCACAGGACTCCAAGACCTGTGAGGTAAAGGACATCCGACCGAGACAGAGATATCTGACGTTTTTTCATGTCTATCAGAGCAAAAGGCAGGAGGAAGAGCCCGCCTATAGCGAAGCGGATAAAGGTGACTTGAAAGGCGTCCAGTTCGTTCCCGGCGATCTTCAGAGCCACTTCCATGGTGCTGAAAAGTATGGCAGTGATAACTATATATGATATTTCTTTTTTACCCATAATACGTCTCTCCTTATTCAAAACATCTTAATTCTATACCTTTGAGTAAAATAAATAAAGAGATAAAATGAAGATATTGAAGCATTTTTTGTATTTCTTCCGAGGTTGTGGTAAAATAAGCAGTAACATTAATACCTACGATCACGGGAGATGATAAAAATGCGAGATTATAAAGAAGAATTTGAAAAGAGAGTTCAGTTTATAAAAGATTGTTTAGAAGAAGCTCACTGCAATGGTATAGTTTTGGAAACAGCGGCGGAAAAGACAGTGCCCTTGTAGGTATACTTTGCAAAG
>JAFQKJ010000047.1 GCA_017397005.1 Bacillota bacterium | reverse complement strand
TGTTGTCCATGCAAGGAAATATTCGTTTTCAGCATCTGCTTTTTTAAACTTAGCTATTACTGTGTTTGATTTGATCTCTTTGTATCCCAGAGCTACTTCGTGAGAAGCAAGTCCGGTCCCGCATCTTGGGCAGTAAGGAAGGATCTTGTAGCCTTCATAGATAAATCCTTCTTTGAAGAATTTATTGAGGATCCACCATACGGATTCAATATAGTTGTTGTCCAGTGTGATATATGGATTGTCCAGATCGATGATATAGCCCATTCTCTCTGTCATTTCTCTCCACTGTTTTTCATAAGTGAATACAGATTCTCTGCACTTTTCATTGAATTCAGCGATGCCGTATTCTTCGATCTCAGGTTTGCTTGAGAGTCCGAGCTGTTTTTCTACTTCGATCTCTACAGGCAGTCCGTGTGTGTCCCATCCGGCTTTTCTCTTAACTTCGAAGCCTTTCATGGTCTTATATCTGCACACAGAGTCTTTAAGTGTTCTTGCCATAACGTGATGGATACCAGGTCTTCCGTTAGCTGTAGGAGGTCCTTCATAGAATACGAATGAAGGCATTCCTTTTCTTGTTTCTACACATTTGCCAAGAAGATCTTCTTTTTCCCATTCAGCAGCCTGTTCATTCTGAAATTCTGCTATAGGTTTTGAGGATAAATTTTCAAACATGATGTTCTCCTTTATATAATTTTATTTTTATCTGGTCAAAAGGGGTTTCCGCCTCACCGTAAAAAAATCCCGAAAGCTTCTGCTCTCGGGACGACATTCATGCCGCGGTACCACCCGGTTTACATCCCAAAGGGATGCCTCTCTTAATACGTAACGTGCATTACCCGGGCATATTTACTTAAGTTCGATATGCCGGCTCCAAAGTGATATTCAAAGGGAGTTCCTTTAACGGTCTTCCAGCCTTGGACCGTCTCTCTGGTAAAGAAAATTTCTCTTCTACTGTCTTTTTCTCAGCCATTGTTTTTATCCTTTATACATTTTAATACACATGAAAAAGATGTCAAGAGAAAATATCCTCTAAACCGTATTCAAACCTTAATTTTTCAGCGATTTCGCTGATTATTTCCTCTTCATATCCCATATATGCCAGTTTATAAAGAATTTTTCTTAAAACTGAAGAGGAAAGAGTATTATTCGCCTGCCTTATCAGTTTTTCTGCGACGCTTTCTGCTTTTTCCATTTCTGAAGGGATCTCTTCTTTTATCTGGTAAAAAGCTTCATCTAAGACTTCCTCATCCGCTCCTATCCTTGCCAGCTCATCATATATTTTTTTCTTTGATTTGCCGGCGGCAGAAGCTTCTTCTATATAAAATCTGCAGTATTTTATCCTCTGTTCTCGGGATGCCGCCGCAAAATCTTTCTTTATACTACCCATTATCCTTAGCCCCCAAATAATTCGTTCCTATCACTGACAGAAGTATGATCACAGAGCATACTATCTGCATGATACCCAATTCTTCGTCTAATATAATTGCACCGGCCAGCAATGTTATGACCGTGCCTATGCAGCCTATAACACTGCCTTTTACAGCCTCAAGATACTTCATCACATAAGAATTCATAAGTGTAGTCAGCATAGTGCAGGCCACACCAAGATAGAGAACGGCTATAACGAAGCCCGGCTCTTTCAAATTGTCAAATACCGGAGCAAGCCCTCCGTTCATTCCTCCGTATATCACAACAGCTATAGTGTAAATAACGAATCCTGTCAGGCAGGAAACAAAGCTGACTTCTGCCGGAGTATAGTCATTTCTTATCCATCTTATATAAACCACATTTGCAGACAAAGACAAAGTTGACAGCAGTATAAGAGCTATCCCTCTTATATCCACTGTATCTACACCTCCGCTGCCATAGGCGGAGATAAATGCCGCTGCAAGAATAGCCGCAAAAACACAGACTCTTTGACCTTTTGTCGGCTTTTCTTTTATGGCCAGTTCAGCCAGTATCATTGTCAGGGCCGGCTGAGCTGCCATGATGATCCCGGCCTCAACTGATGAGGCGTAAAGCAGACCGAAAAACTGAAACCCGAAAAAGCCTCCTGAATACAGG
>JAFQKJ010000046.1 GCA_017397005.1 Bacillota bacterium | reverse complement strand
TTCCCATCAATTGTCTGTATAGTATGAATCCTATAAGCCAAATTATCAGATTATGCAAACAGACAGATCCGCTTCCACTGTCTTTTTTCAAAATAAAATGATCCGCTATCTGTATTGCCGCCATCGGTGCAAACACTGAGCCTATAAAATACAGGAAGTCAGTTATGTCATTAAGCGGAAGGAACATCGCTCCAAAGATCCCTAATACCGCAACTGCTGCAGCCATCTTTTTACCGTTTATCTTCTTTGATATGGATTCACTTGAAATTCCCGCAGAATATGCGTCCAAAAAAGTAGTGGTAACCGTAGACAATATAATAACTATTAGGCCTGCAGCTCCAAGTCCTGCTTTCAGCATGATCTTAGCTATATCATATTCACCTGTAAAAACAGCTGCTCCCAGCCCTATGACATACATCCAGCAGCTCACTGCGCCGTAAGTAACAGCGCTTACCGCCGCAGCTTTCACCGGCTGCTTTGCTTCCTTCGTATAATCGCTTATTAAAGGCAGCCAGGAAAGAGGCATTGCCACAGACAATTCCACTGCCGCTCCAAAAGTCATTGCCTCGCCGCTGATACCCGCAGCCGTTCCTTTTCCGAAAATCACTATACTTAGCACTATGGTCAAAACAAACAAAGCCGCCATAGCCACAGTATTTATGCGGCCAAGATTCTTTATACCGATCATTATCCATATAATAATAAGTCCACCGATAATGACACACCATATCCGGCTGTCTAAAGCCCAGACACCGTTTGCTGCCAGCGCACCGTCGTATATCATTATAGCCGTCCATCCTATGAGCTGAATGACATTAAGTACCGCAAACAGCAGACCGCCTTTGTAACCAAAGCTCATCTTCACGGTCTCCATAGAGCTCTTCCTTGTTTTCCCGCCGATACAGCCTACAGTGAAAAGCATGAGACATCCGATAACATGTCCAAGAATGATAGCCGCCAGACCTTTTTGAAAGCCAAGAGGTGCAAAATATGTTCCCGTAAGTATCTCTGCAATAGAAACTGCTGCTCCGAACCATATCAGGCCGTTTTGATAAAGACCAGTTCGTTTTTCTCCCATACTATTCATTTGATCCTGCAAATACTCCTTTTAAATCAAATCCGTGATCCAAAGGGCCGCTTCCTTTGCCCAGATCCAGCATGGATGAAAGTGCACCGGAAATGTAATCCTTTGCTCTTTTTACAGATTCCTTCAAAGTAAATCCTTTCGCAAGATTAGAAGCTATAGCACTTGAAAGAGTGCATCCTGTTCCATGGGTATTTGGATTATCTATCCTCTTGCCCTCAAACCAGGTATACTCACCCTTCGAATACAACAGATCATTAGCATCATTTACACTGTGTCCGCCCTTAAGAAGCACCGCACAGTCATAGCTGTCTCCTATCAGTTTAGCTGCAGTGATCATATCTTCTTTTCCTAAGATCCTCATTCCTGCCAGCACTTCTGCTTCTGGGATATTAGGTGTCACAAGAACTGCTATAGGCAAAAGCTCCTCTGTAAGAGTTTTTACCGCATCACTTTTGATAAGAGATGATCCGCTTGTACTTCCCATTACCGGATCCACTACTATATTTGACGCCCCGTAGTATCTCAGTCTGTCGGATATTACTTTGATGAGCTCTGTCGATGCCACCATGCCTATTTTCACGGCATCCGGACGGATGTCTTCAAACACCGCATCGAGCTGCTTCTTTAAAAACTCCGGAGTGACCTCCATTATTCCTGTAACGCCTGTTGTATTCTGAGCAGTCAGAGCCGTTATTGCAGTCATAGCGTAGACCCCATTCATTATCATTGTTTTTATATCTGCTTGAATACCGGCGCCTCCGCCGGAGTCGCTTCCGGCGATCGATAATGCTGTTCTCATTTCTTTTACCTCTCTGTTTTGCATTATTTTTGTAAAGCGACAGAAAGTGGTGCCCCCGACCTGCCGCTGATCCCTTAGGGATCAATTATTTTATCTTAAGATCATTTATTCTATTGACATATATGTCTGATGTCTGCTTCATTTCATTTTGATAAGGTTCTGATGGATCGAATACGCCGATCACATAAAAACCTGCATTCTTAGCTGTTCTTGCCGCGTGCAAAGCATCCTCGAACACCGGAGTTCTACCCATATCTGTGCCTAAACACTTCAGAGCCTGATCAAAAATTTCCCGGCTGTCCTTGCCTTTTCCCACTTCTCCGCAAGTGAGGACCTTTTTAAAAAAGTGTAAGATATTGAGCCTTTTCAGCGCAGCCTCCACCAAAACCTTTGACGTTGCAGTTGCTATGCACATAGGTATACCCTGCAGTCTGCATGCTTCCAGAAAGTCATTAACACCTTCTTTAAGTTCAGCTTTTTCCTTGTAAAAAACTGCGATCATCTCATTTATCTCAGATATGATCTCTTCACTGCTTTTATCAACTCCGTAAACACTCCTGTAATACTCCGCTGACTGCTCCATGCTCATATCTTTAAATGTAACAGCAAGATTTTCCTCCGCAGTAATACCGAGGCTTTCGATATAGTCATTGCCTATGGTGTCCCAGATCTTCATAGAATCCAGCAATGTACCGTCCAGATCGAATATGATCCCCTCTATTTGTTTTTCCTTACCATCATTTCCGATAATTCGCATAATTCTCTACACTCTTTTTCAATATCCTTAGATGCGAAAATAGCAGATACTAACGCAACTCCATCTACACCGCTTCCTGAAAGTTCCATGATATTTGCTTTGCTTATACCTCCGATAGCCACGACCGGAACATCTACCGCTTCACATATAGCCTTCAATGTGTCGTAGGAAACATCTGCCGCATCAAGCTTTGTGGAAGTGCTGAATACAGCGCCAACTCCCAGGTAATCAGCTCCCGCCTTTACAGCGGCTTTAGCCTGTTCCACAGTCTGAGCTGATACTCCAAGCATCATTTTTTCTCCCACAAGCTTTCTTACATTTCCGGCTTCCATATCATCCTGCCCCACATGGATACCGTCAGCGCCGCACTTGATCGCTATATCTACGTTGTCGTTTATGAAAAACGGCACATTATACTCAGCGCATAATGCCTTCATTTCATGGGCTTCCGCTAAAAAGCTTTCTTCATCCAGTTCCTTTTCACGAAGCTGCACGCAAGTCACTCCGCCTTTTAAAGCCTGTTCCACCTGTTCCATCAAAGTCTGCTCTTCAGCCCAGGCTCTGTCCGTAACTGCATAAAGCTTCATCATCTCTTTTTCGCATCTCATATTATCAGACTCCTCTAATAAATCTCTACCTTTGCTCTTTCTTCCAGTTCCTCTCCTGTCATCCTGTAGATCGCATCGATAATATAATTTCTGTATGACGAATTTCCGTCATCCTCTCCCATTCTCTCGAGGGCTTTTTCTCCGCATACTCCCATCAGACATACTGCCGCTGCAGCTGCTTCAAGCGGCTTATCAGGATTAGCTGTTACATAGGCTGCAGTCATGGCTGAAAGCTGACATCCTGTACCTGTGATGATCCCCATCATAGGATCGCCATTAAATATGCAGTAAGCCTTTTCTTTGTCTGCAACTATATCAATAGCTCCTGTTATGGCTATTACAGCACCGGTCTTCTTAGAAAACTCTTTTGCGAAAGCAACGGCCTGTTGAAGATTTTCTCTTGTTACTCTGTCAGAAATATCCGCATCGACTCCTCTGGTAGTTCCCGAACCCAGTGCAAGAGTTTTTATCTCGGAAATATTTCCTCTGATCACCGCAATATCCAGCTTTTCAACAAGTCCCATGGCGGTATTAGTCCTGAGAGCTGAAGCTCCTGCCCCCACCGGATCAAGCACCACAGGATGACTTAATTCGTTTGCTTTCATACCTGCTTTGTACATAGAAGGTATCGTGTTTTGATTCAGTGTCCCAATATTTATATTCAGTCCTCCGCAAATAGATGTGATTTCCTCCACCTCTTCTATGTCATCTGACATTATAGGCGAACCTCCACATGCCAAAAGAACATTTGCGCAGTCATTGACCGTAACGTAATTGGTGATATTGTGTACAAGCGGACACTGTTTTTTCACGCTTTCAAGCATTTCTTTCATCATAAGTCTTTCCTCCTGATATTCCTTTTTTATTCTGAGCTTTCGCTCTCGGAAAATCGGTCGAAACTTACTGGTTTCCTCTCACGCCGGAACACGGCTTCCCATCGCTTAAATACAAGGCACAGGGCGCTCCCCCTCTGCCCGCCCATAGTATGGGTCATGATCATGATCACTTCAAAACAATAAAACGGAGACACCTGAAAGGATATCTCCGTTAAAATCATCTATGACTTCCTACGTCGGCATTATCCGAATCAGGTTAAAGGGTCGAAGTTGATTACTTCCTCTCAGCCCGCCTGTACGAGCTCCCCTGTTTTTTGTTTTTTTCAATATATCATTTGTAATTAAATTTGTCAAATCTAAAAGGGCATCAAAACGATGCCCTAGAAGAGAACTATGGAAACCAACGTGTACTCAATATTTATGGGTTAGTGAGATTCATAAAGAAATTGCTTTGCTGTTTTATTACTTCTTTGTATGAATCATAGTCAACTTCTTTATTTTCATTATAATCTCCGCTTTTTGAATTAGGGAAAAATGTCAGGAGCAAATGTCTTACTACGCTTTCTGCGATCTCACTGTTTCTAAGTTTTATACAGTTTAATATCAAATAATGCTCCTCTGAATAAAGATCCGGATCCACTTCATCTATGTGTGCCAATATATATGCCGCACGCATTCTGGTCAAATATGCGCTGATGCTGCTGTACGCTTTTATAAGATATTGATTGCGGCTGCATTCAACAATAAGATCGTGAAAAAGATTTTCATATTTTATTATTTGCAAATAATCTTTATCAACAAAGGCTTTATGCAGATCATCT
>JAFQKJ010000045.1 GCA_017397005.1 Bacillota bacterium | reverse complement strand
TTAGAGATGGGAGAAGTAGAAGGAGCTATGAGCAGCTTGTCAATAGTTGTGGCAGGACTTATGACTGTGGCAGGCGCTGCAGTATTTGCAAATTTTCTTTAATTTAAAAATAAGACCGAACAGATCATCTGTTCGGTCATTGTTTTTTTATTTCCTTGAAGGCTTTATTTACTATTATGCCTAAAACCAAAACATGAGATATCAGGAAGAACCAGAGTATCAGGACTATTATACTGGATAATGCTCCGTAGATGGCATTCGAGTTAAAGAAGAACCTCAGGTACATGGCAAAACCCATAGAAGCCAAAACCAGTCCAAGAGAGGCAAATACTGCTCCCGGCAAAACTTCTTTAAATGGAAGATTCTTTGTAGGCATTTTAGAATAAAACAGCAGCAGTATGATGCACAGTAATGCCATACCTAGAGGGTAGGTAAGGATCTTATAGAAGTCGTAAATAAAGACTGATATTGTCTTAATATGGATATGCTCGACTGCCAAATCTAAGGCTACCTTACCAAAAACCATAAACAGCAGAGAAATCACTAACATAAATATCATCATGAAAGTAAGAACTATGGCTTTAATATGTCTGCGTATGAAGGTTTTGGCGCTTCCGTCTATTTGCGCGGTATCAAAATTGTCTGAAGCATAGTCTGCGACCTTGATCAAGGCATATATCCCTTTGGAAGCAAGATACAGAGTAAAAATAAAAACGAAAACAGTAGTGATCAATCCGGAAGTATTTGATTGCGAGGATAAAAAAGGGATAATAGTGTCTGAGATCTCTTTGGGCAAAATTTCATTTACAGCTTTTTCAAGCCAAAAAGAAGAAGAAAAAACAAGCCCCGTTATATAGCTTAATGTGATCATGATAGGTGCTATGGACAACAGGAAATAATAAGCCAGACCCGGAGCTACGTTGGAGTAGAACGGGTCTAATTTTTCAATTCTTATGCATTTAATAACTGATTTTATATATTTAATAAAATCTTTTTTTGGATTCACAGCAGTCTCCTTTATTTTATGATCCTAACTGAGATCGATCCTTCAAATGAAATCTTTGCAGCTTCTTCCTGAGAAATGCTTTTGTCCAGATCCAGGAGAGTATATGCGAAATCGCCTTTGCTTACAGCAGTCATATTTTCAATTTTTACTGCAAGCTCGTTGCAGGCTGCAGTGATAGCTGTAATGCTGTCATTAGAATTCTTATGGATTATTGAAATTCTTCCTGCCGCACGAGGCACTCCCATTGAGCATGCAGGGAAGTTTACTGAATTTTTGATGTTGCCGTTTTCGAGGTAATCTGCGATCTCTTCTGCAGCCATCATTGCACAGTTTTCTTCGGCTTCTTCTGTTGAAGCTCCAAGATGTGGAAGATTCATTACCTGCGGATGTGACTGGAAACGTTCTGTCGGGAAGTCTGTGATGTATTTTGAGATTATTCCCTCTGCAAGAGCGGGTTCCATATCATCAGCGTTTACTATTTCAGCTCTTGAGAAGTTCAGGAGCTTTGCAGGTTTTGTAAGCTTAGCAAAAGTTTCTGAATTGATCATACCTTTTGTGTTAGCTAATGCAGGGATGTGTACAGTAACGTAATCAGCATCTGCTAAAAGTTCAGCCATATCATCAGTTACGTTGATGATAGAGTAAAGGTTGAGAGCAGAAGCAACTGACATATATGGGTCATAACCCATAACATCCATTCCGATATCTGCTGCAGTATTTGCTACAGACACTCCGATGGCTCCAAGGCCTATCACTGCAATTTTTTTGCCGGCGAGCTCTGTGCCTGCAAAGTTTGATTTGCCTTTTTCAACAGCTTCGTTGATGCCGGCAGCTTCAAGTTCGCTTACCCATTCAACGCCTTTTACTATATTTCTGGCTTCTGCAAACATTGCTGCAAAAACAAGTTCTTTTACTGCATTTGCATTTGCACCCGGTGTATTGAATACTACGATTCCTTCTTCTGCGCATCTGTCGAGAGGAATATTGTTTACTCCTGCACCGGCTCTTGCTATAGCTTTAAGATTTGGAGAGAATTCCATATCGTGCATTTTAAAGCTTCTGACAAGAATACCGTCTGCTTCGTTTACATCATCAATGATCTCATAGTTGTTTCCCAGTTTGGCAAGGCCTTTAGGGGATATTTTATTTAATGTACCGATTTTAAACATTTTATTACCTTCTATTATTTATTTGTTTTCAGCTTCAAATTTATTCATGAAAGCGATGAGGGCATCTACACCTTCTTCAGGCATAGCATTATAGATACTTGCTCTCATTCCGCCAACTGTTCTGTGGCCGCCAAGATTCACAAGACCCTGTGCTTTAGCTTCAGCAACGAATTTTTTATCAAGGGCTTCATCACCAGTTACGAATACTACGTTCATAAGAGAACGGTCTTCTTTGTTAACAGGGCATTTGAATAAAGAACTGCTGTCGATAGCATCATAGAGCTTTGCAGCTTTTCTTTCATTGATCTCCTGCATAGCTTTTACGCCGCCTTTTGATTTTACCCATTCAAATACGAGTTTTGCAATGTATATAGAATATGTAGGCGGTGTGTTGTACAGAGAATCGTTGTCAGCCTGAGTTTTATAATTAAGCATTGTTGGGCAGCTTTCAGCAGCATGACCGATGAGATCTTCCCTGATAGCAACAACTACAAGACCAGCAGGGCCGAAGTTTTTCTGAGCACCGGCAAAGATAAGACCGAATTTGCTGATATCGTATTCCTGTGAAAGGATGTTTGAAGACATATCCGCAACAAGAGGAATATCTCCTGTTTCAGGGATGTAAGGATATCTTGTTCCGTAAATAGTGTTGTTTGCTGTGATGTATACATAATCAGCATCTTCTCTGAAATCTTCTTTGCTGAGTTTAGGGATATATGTGTATACATCAGGTTCAGAAGTTGCGGCAACTCTGATGTCTCCGAATTTTTTGGCTTCTGTCATAGCTTTTTTTGCCCACTGACCTGTAACTATATAATCCGCTTTTTTTGAATTTCTCATAAGATTAAGAGGAACCATAGCAAACTGTGTTGATCCTCCGCCCTGAAGGAAGAGAACTTTATAATTATCAGGAACATTCATGAGTTCTCTGAATAGAGCTTCTGCTTCTTTGATGATGTTGTCAAAATCTTTTGATCTGTGGCTCATTTCCATTACGGACATACCTGCTTCTCCGTAATTTACCATTTCTTTAGCAGCCTTTTCAAGAACTTCCAGTGGAAGCATTGATGGACCTGCTGAAAAGTTATACACTCTTTCCATTTTGTTTCTCCTTTATAAATCTCAGCTGAGCAGCTGCTCTGCCGGTTGTTTAGCTTTGTTATACTGTAAAGAAGTAGTCTGCCAGTTCATATCCTGTTGCAAAATATGAACCTTTTTCTCCAGAGGCTTCGTTGTAAGCGTTATCTTCATTGAAGGATTCTTTTCTGCTGTCGTAAAGCACGAAAGGAACTGCTTCAGATGAATGTGTTCTGATCTCAAGCGGAGTAGGATGATCCGGGATAACAAGAAGTTTATAGTCATCGCCTGTAGAATCAAGATATTCTTTCATAGGACCTACAACTTTTTCATCTATAAGTTCAAGGCATTTGATCTTTCCTTCCATATCGCCCTGATGGGAACATTCATCAGGTGCTTCAAGATGGATATATACAAAATCAAGCCCCTTGTCAAATGCCGCAACAGCAGCATCTTTTTTGCCTGTGTAGTTTGTGTGAAGTGTGCCTGTAGCTCCTTCAACGTCGATGGACTCCAGACCTGCGCAGAGCCCGATACCCTTAATAAGGTCTACTGCAGAAATCGCGGCACCTGTGATACCATATTTTTCTGTAAAGCTAGGAAGCTTAGGTTTTCTTCCCTGACCCCAGATCCAAATAGAATCAGCTGTGTTGAGACCTCTTTCTCTTCTGCTTACGTTTACAGGATGATCTTTCAGTATGTCATAGCTTTTGATCATCATATCCAGAATAAAGCCTGTTTTTTCGTCGTCAGCAGGAAGATAGCCTGAGATCTTCTGTGTGAGGATGTCATGAGGCGGTGTAAGATCAAAATCTGTATCTCCGTCGTGAACTATCATTGCGTGTCTGTAGCTGAATCCAGGATAAAAGGCGATCTTTTCTGTGCCGAGCTGCTCCTGAACTGCTTTGATAAGTTCTGCAGCTTCTTCGCTTGTTATATCTCCTGAACTGTGGTCCAGTATGGTTTTCTCCAAATAAGGCTCTTCTTTTGAAAGCGTAACAAGATTACATCTGAAAGCTACATCTGTCTTTGACATGTCAATACCCATGCTAACAGCTTCCAGTGGAGAACGTCCTGTATGATAAACTTTTGGGTCAAAGCCCATTACTGATAAATTTGCAGCATCGCTTCCCGGGGACATACCCTCAGGGATAGTCTGAACTGTACCTATCTCTGAATATTTTGCCAATTCATTTATATTTTTAAGTTCAGCAACCTGAAGAGGGGTTTTTCCGGCTAATTCTTTAATGGGCTTGTCTCCAGCTCCATCTGTAAGTACAACTAAATACTTCATTTTCTTCCCTCCCTTATAATGTACCCTTTATTTTAACAGAAAAAAAAACATAAGGGAATAAATAATTGAAGTTATTATCAAAAAAAATAGCGATGATGTCCTTTAATTACAAAATATCTTATGGTAGTATATATAATTATGTAAGAAACGTTGAAAATTATTCTTAAAATACAGGTGGATCAAAATGAATAAAAGAAAACTGAAAAAGATAATCACAATAATAACCGTGTTCGCTTTAGTGCTTTCTTTGGAAGGCTTCGGCACCGTATACGGCTTGAGTTTAGCCTCAAATGGAATACCTGGAGTGACGGATATAGAAAACAGAGGAACTGCGCCTGAAATATCTGCATCGGCAGCATTTCTTATGGATGCATCCACAGGCCAGGTGTTGTATGAAATGAATGCTCACGAAAAAAACTATCCTGCCAGCACTACAAAAATAATGACAGCACTTTTGACTATAGAAAATCTGGGAATGGAAGATGTTGTGAGTGTTGACGCTGAAGCGGCGGCAGTTACGGGAAGCAGGATATTTCTTGCCGAAGGAGAAATGCTGTCAGTAAAAGATCTGGTGTATTCTTTGATGGTGGCTTCCGCTAATGATTCCGCTATCGTTTTAGGCAAAACGATTTCGGGAACTATAGATGAATTCGCAGTTTTGATGAATGAAAAAGCCAGGACCTGCGGAGCTTTGAACACTCATTTTACTAATGCCAACGGATTGCCGGATGAACAGCATTACACTACTGCGTATGATTTGGCTATGATAACAAAGGCGGCATTTGGCCATCAGCTCTTTAGAGAAATAGTAGCAACTCCGTATTACGTGGTTCCGGCTACAAACCTTAAAGGCGAAAGAGAACTCATGAACGGAAACCGTATGATGTGGCTGAAAGAAGAAATGACTACTCCGGGCGGAGTCACATATATACCGTATTATGAAGGAACCAATGGGGTAAAAACCGGATTTACAGAAGCTGCCGGAAGCTGTCTTGTTTCTTCTGTAAACAGAGACGGTCATGAACTCATTGGAGTGATAATGGGCTGTGACAGGGAACTCCACTTCCAGGATATGGCTAAGCTCATGGACTATGGATTCAACAACTATGACAACACAGTGCTTTGCGATAGTGATGAGTTTCAGTATGAAGTCAAAGTGAAAAAATCTGAAACCAAGAAGCTTGCTGCAGGTTTAGCTGAAGATGTGTCTATAACACTTCCGGCGGGAAGTGATGTTTCAAAAGTAAAGACTGAAGTGGAACTTGAAAAGAAACATGAAGCACCCGTCAAAAACGGTCAGACGTTGGGAACTGTTGCAGTATATTATGACGGAAACCTTTTATGCACAGAGAATATAGTAGCATTAGGGGATGCAGAATATAAAGAAGGTCCGGACTTTGCGGGGATAGCAGGGACCATAGCCAAGGCAGTCGTGGTGATCGTCATAGTTCTTGCTGCTGCATATGCGATATTTGTTGCGGTGGTAAATAAAATGTATAAGAAAAAGAAAGAACAAAGAAAACGTAACAGAAATCACTGATGTTCAGTGGAGTGCGTATAATATAAAAAGAAAAGTGGGATGCAGTATCCCACTTTTTTAAATGCTGTTTGTGATTTTGTAAAGCTCATAAGCTTTAATAAAGATCTCCTTAGGCGGAGACAGTTCTTCAGGAAGGTTATCCAGAGAAAACCATCCTACGTTTTTGCTTTCGTAACTGCATCTTAAAGATCCAAAGACATATATAGCAACGTGGGTAAGAAGTCTTGCGTTTACCTCAGGATATTCATAGACCCCGAGAGGAGCAATTACTTCACAGGTTATGCCTGTTTCCTCTAGGACCTCTCTTTCAACGGTTTCCGCAGGAGATTCTCCTGAATCCGGAAAACCTGCCGGAGGACCCCAGGTGAGAGGCGGAAATCTTCGCTGAACCAAAAGAACCTCGTCTTTTTCGTTAAATACGATCCCGCAAGGAGCATTTCTCAGTTCTTGGTTAAATATATTCATAGATTCTCCTTTTAGGTTCAGGATTAGAGCCTGTTGCTTGCATTTAATACGTTCTTGATCTTGTGCTGAACCATTTCTTTTATTGCAGTTCTTCCCGGTCCAAGGTATTTTCTTGGGTCGAATTCTGCAGGGTTTTCAACGAGGACTTTTCTTATAGCAGCAGTCATAGCGAGTCTTAAGTCTGTGTCGATATTTACTTTACATACGTGATGTTTTACGGCCTGTTTGATCATGTCTTCAGGAACACCTTGTGCCCCAGGAATGCTTCCGCCATACTGGTTGCACATATCAACGAATTCCTTGAGAACTGTTGATGCACCGTGAAGTACGAGTGGTGTATCAGGGATCAGCTTTTCGATAGCTTCCAGTCTTTCGTAGTCGAGATATGGATCCCCTTTGAATTTATAAGCACCGTGGCTTGTTCCGATAGCGATAGCAAGAGAGTCAACTCCTGTTCTTGCTACGAATTCAGCAGCCTGTTCAGGGTCTGTGAATTTTGCATCCCTTTCGCTTACGCTTACAGCATCTTCAACGCCTGCGAGTTTGCCAAGCTCTGCTTCTACAACAACACCGTGTGCATGAGCATATTCAACAACCTGTTTTGTAAGTGCGATATTCTTTTCGAAATCGTGTTTAGAACCGTCGATCATTACTGAAGTAAAGCCGTCGTCAACACATTTTTTACAAATTTCAAAGTCTGCGCCATGGTCGAGGTGAAGAACGATATCAAGACCTGAGTCTTCCATTGCAGCTTCGACAAGCTTTCTCAGATATGCAGGTTTAGCATAGTCTCTTGCTCCTGCTGAAACCTGAAGGATAAGAGGAGCTTTTTCTGCCATTGCAGCGTCAACGATACCCTGTACGATCTCCATATTATTAACATTGAATGCGCCTACTGCATAATCGCTGTTAAGCGCTTTAGCGAACATTTCTTTAGAAGTGATAAAAGCCATGTGGTTCACGCCCCCTTGATATTATTGATTAAAGTTTGAATGATGATTTGTCATACATTTGATATTAGTATTATATCCCAACCCAAAAGAAAATAACAGGGGTTTTTAAAAGTGTTTTATTAAAGTGCATTAAACAGAGACATAAGCTGCATCATTTTTGCAATATCCAGGTCCTCCATTTTTTTCAGACTTTTCACCAGATTATTTATCGTTTCCTTTTGAGGCACACTCTCGTCGGGGAAAAGCTCCATAGCCAGACTGACTGTCTGGCCGATCTCGCTTATTGTCTTAAGATCAGTAAGAGAGAGTTTGGTATCGGAGCAAGACAGTTTGTCGCTTCTTTTGAGAAGTTCGTTTGCTATCTGCATCTTATGAAGCATTATATCTGCTCTTGTGGTAAATTCCTGGATCTTTTCGTTTCCCATATATATCATTCCTTTCCGAATAGGTGTATTTAAAAAATGACAATACATTATATGCGAAACATACAAGTTTTACCCGCATATAATATTGTGTATGAAAATAAATCGAGGGGGAAAAGAAAGGGGACAGAAATGGCAGGCATAGGTGAGATTCAAATGCTTAAAAGTGCGGCGGACAGACTTAAAGGAAAAAGTGATGAGGAACTTATAGAAGAAATAAAAAAACTCAGAGATGTGATGGGAGATGATAAAGAAAAAATACGTAAACAAATAGAGTCCCTTAAACCTTTGCGAGGAATGCTGGATGAACAGCAGAAAAGCAAGTTTGATATGATAACAAAAGTACTGCTGGAAGAATGACATCAGGAGCGGCTGGAGCCGCTTCTTTTGACTTATTGACATTTTATCCCCCTTGGTTTAGAATGAACTCTGCAGTACTGTTTGTAAACCCTTACATTCGCTAAAAATACGGATTTTGCGTAGGGTATAGAAAGGCTGTCACAGGAGGAAATATGAGAGAGAGAAGTTATAGAGATTTTTCGACGATGCAGGCAAGGGAGATGTACTGCAGCGTTATGAGCGACAAAATCGAAAGATGCAGTCAGATAGACAACAAGCTGTATGAACTGCATAATGTTAAAAGAGGTTTGAGAAACAGCAACGGCACCGGTGTACGAGTGGGATTGACCAAGATAGGCATGGTAGACGGTTATGATGTTATCGATGGTAAAAAAACAGCGGTTGAAGGCCGACTGTTTTACAGAGGTATAAACGTTCAGGATATTGTTGATGGCTGCCTTAAAGAAAAACGGTTCGGATATGAAGAAACAAGTTATCTTCTGCTTTTTGGCGAGCTTCCTAATAAAAAGGAACTTGAAATGTACAAAAGCTATCTCGGAGCAAGAAGGACACTGCCATATTCATTTATAAGGGATGCAATCCTTACGGCACCAAGTCTTAATATAATGAACAAGCTGTCAAGATGCATATTGTCATTTTATTCGTTTGATGAGCATCCGGATGATCTGTCACAGGAAAATGTACTCAGACAGTCTATAGATCTTATTGCGAGGATGCCGGCACTGATATGCTATGGATATCAGGCAAAGACTTCGTACAATGAAGATGCGAGCCTGTATTTTCATAAGCCTTTACCGGAACTGTCCACAGCGGAAAACTTGCTCAGGATGATGAGACCGGAAGGAACATATACAGAACTGGAAGCTGTTATACTTGACCTGTGCCTGATCCTTCATGCGGAACACGGCGGCGGTAACAATTCAGCCCTTACAACTCGTGCCATCTCATCTTCGGGAACAGATACATATGCGGCTATTTCTGCGGCAGTAAGCTCACTGAAGGGACCTAAGCACGGGGGCGCAAATATCAAAGTCGTTCAGATGATAGAGGAACTTAAAAAGAATGTTCCGGATCTTTCAAATAAAGATGCTGTCGATGATTTCTTCGTGGATGTGCTTAAAGGTAAAAAAGGTGACAGAACAGGTCTTCTTTACGGATTCGGACATGCAGTTTACACTAAGTCTGACCCGAGAGCAGTTTCGCTTAAAAAAATGGCAAAACAGCTGGCAGATCAGAAAGGTCTTCAGCAGGAATTTGAGCTTTATGATTATCTTGAAGGAAGAGCTTCAGAACTTTATTTCAGAGCTAAAGGAATAGAGAGAAATATGATGGCAAATGTGGACCTTTATTCCGGATTTGTGTACTCTGCTCTGGACATCCCTACTGACATATCCACACCGCTGTTTGCGGTTGCCAGGATATCCGGATGGTGCGCACACAGGATGGAAGAACTGTATATGACAAACAAGATCATGAGACCGGCGTATGTGGACGTTTCTGAAAAACAGAAATATATACCGCTGGTAGACAGATAAATTTGGCATAATTTTGCTGTTTGTGCAAATTTATTATAAAAAGCTGTTGCATAAATATTTATTTTAGCTTATAATTATGCAGGTAATAACAAAGAAAGTCGTTTAGACACAGAAAGGAAGAGAAAGATGAAAAAGTTTTTAGCAGTTTTATTAACATTATCATTAGTGTTCAGCTTAGCTGCGTGTGGCGGAACAGATGATGCAGGTTCAGAAGAAGGTGCAAAAGTTTATATCGTTGCAACAGAACCTACATTCCCTCCATTTGAACTCGTTGACGAAGCAACAGGCGAAATCACAGGATTTGATATCGAGCTCATCCAGGCTATCGCTGCAGATCAGGGGATCGAAGTTGAAGTACAGCAGATGGGATTTGATGCTATCGTAGGAGCTGTTCAGACAGGCGTAGCTGATATCGGAGCAAGCGGAATGTCAATCACACCTGAAAGACTTGAAACAGTTGATTTTTCAGAACCTTATATCGATGCTGGTTTAACTATCGCTGTTCCTGCAGACAACACAGATATCAACGGCGTTGAAGATCTTCAGGGCAAAACATGTGCTGTACAGCTCGGAACAACAGGTGCTAATGAAGCTATGAGACTCTATGATGAAGGCATTCTCGCAGAAGTTAAAACATACAATACAGTAGACGTTGTAATGCAGGAATTAACAACAGGCGGAGTTGACTGCGTTATCAATGACAAACCTGTAACAGATGCTTACATGAGCAAAATGGAAGGTATCAAACAGGTTGGCGAACCTATCGTAAGTGACAGCTATGGATTTGCAGTAATGAAGGGCAACACAGAACTTCTTGAAAAACTCAATGCAGGCCTTGCAAACGTAAAAGCAAACGGAACATACGACGAACTTATCGCAAAATATTTCTAAGGTTCTTATCGGATCATATTTTATGAGAAACGAAAGGTGCGTAATGAACGTTACGCACCTTTTATTAAGGAGTAACAGTTTTGGAAAATTTGATTGTAGTATTGGAGAAAATAATCACCACAGGGGTAGCGGAGACCCTTAAGGTAACTGTGGTTGCTCTTTTCTTCGGGGTACTCATAGGACTTTTTGCCTGTCTCGGAAGGATGTCCAAATACTTTATCCCAAGAGCAATAGCCACATCATATATCGAGATCATAAGAGGAACACCTACACTGGTTCAGGCTTTGTTCTTCTATTTTGGTGTAAACGGACTGCTTGTTTCTTCAACAGGAGGAGATATAAGAATGACTCCTTTAGTTGCAGGTATGATCGTTTGCAGTTTAAACAGCGGTGCCTATGTGGCTGAAATATTCAGGGCCGGTATCCAGTCGGTAGACAAAGGCCAGATGGAAGCGGCAAGATCCTTAGGTATGCCTCAGAAACTGGCTATGAAAGAGATAATCCTGCCTCAGGCCGTAAGGACTATCCTGCCTTCTCTTGGTAACGAGTTCATCGTACTGGTAAAAGAAACATCTATCCTCTCTGTTATAGGTGTAACAGAAATAACAAGAGTTGGGCAGATCCAGGCATCTATCAACTATAAAGTATTCTCGACATATCTGGGTGTAGCAATAGTTTATTTCGTGCTTACATTCACTCTGTCAAGACTTGTAAATTATCTTGAAAGGAGGATGGCTGTAAGTGATTAAGGTAAATAATCTGTACAAATCCTTTGGTAAACTGGAAGTGCTTAAAGGTATAAACGAAGTTATAGAAAAAAATGAAGTTGTATGCGTTATAGGTCCATCCGGTTCAGGAAAAAGTACATTCTTGAGATGTCTTAATCTTTTGGAAGAGCCTACTGACGGTGATATCATAATCGACGGTGTTAAAATAAATGATCCGGGACAGGATATCAACGAAGTAAGAAAAGAAATGGGAATGGTTTTCCAGAGCTTTAATCTGTTCCCTCACAAAACCACATTGGAAAACATCACTCTTGCACCAATAAAAGTAAACAAGCTTCCGCAGGAAGAAGCGGAAAAGATCGGAAGGGAACTTCTTGAAAGGGTAGGGCTTTCTGACAAGGCGGATGTTTATCCAAGAGCACTGTCCGGCGGACAGAAGCAGAGGGTAGCTATAGCAAGAGCTTTGGCAATGCATCCAAAGATCATGCTCTTTGACGAACCTACATCAGCGCTTGACCCCGAAATGGTAGGGGAAGTACTTGAAGTAATGAGAGAGCTTGCTCATCAGGGTATGACGATGGTCATCGTAACTCATGAAATGGGATTTGCAAGAGAAGTGGCAAACAGAGTTCTCTTTATGGACGGCGGAAACATCGTTGAACAAGGAACTCCTGCTGAACTTTTCGATAATCCTCAGAATGAGAGGACTCAATCTTTCTTAAGCAAAGTGTTATAAATGAATGAAATATTTGGAGCTGTTAGAACAATATATGTTTTAACAGCTCTTTTTTTATGGCAGAGCCTCTTGATAAGTACAATGTTGAGGCGTAAATAAAAAAATAGTATAATGAAGAAAAATCTCATTGGAGGAAGATATGTTCAGCTGGATCCAGTTCCTTTCGTACGTTTTTGTTACAGCGGCAACGCCAGGACCTAATAATCTAATATCCATGTCTAATGCTGCCAGACTGGGACTCAGAAAGTCATTTCCTTTTAATTTGGGGATATTTACAGGTTTTTTTGCTGTTATGTTGTTATGCACATTGTTCTGCGCGACACTTTCGGAGATAATTCCTGCTGTAAAAACGCCAATGATAATTACAGGAGCAGCATATATGTTATGGCTTGCCTGGAAAATATTTAGCAGTTCTTCAGAAATAGAAGATGATGACAGGCATGGCAATTATATCTCCGGCATAGTGCTTCAGTTTGTGAACCCTAAAATATATATTTACTGTATAGTGTCTATGGAAGCATACATACTGCCCTGCTATCAGGGGCAGTGGGGTATTCTGCTGTTTTTCGCGTTCCTTTTGGCATTTGTGGGTTTTCTGTTTAATATGTTGTGGGCGAGTCTTGGATCTGTGTTAAGAGTGTTGTTTTCAAAATACGCAAAAATAACGAATACTGTAATGGCGCTTCTGCTTGTATACTGTGCGGTGTATTTATTCATATGACCTGAGAAATCCAAATCCCTTTTAGCAGACTTTTACATCTGACAAAAGGGATCTTTTGTTCGGGCAGTATTAAATATTCAATAGCGACAGCCCTCTTTTAAGTTTGCTGTCGGAAAGAGGAGCAAGATGGAATTTTTCGGAGAGCATATTGCCAAATGCTACTAAATGTTCTTCTTCCCCGATTTTAAGCTCACATTCCAATTCACAGATGGGAAGACTATTATTTTCTCCGGCAGTGATGCTTCCGTTGTCAAAAGCCACTTCTATAACAGCATCGCCGAATATCACTTCTATAAGTTCCCTTTTGAAATCTGTTATAAACAGAGGTATAGGATCTATGCTGCAAAGGATGGAGGCCACATCAGGATCTTTTATGACATCTTTGAATACAGCAGGATCAGCCTTTTCTTCGCTGACGTCTATGTTGTATTCATGGCGGACGGATAAACCTTTATCGTCCTGTGCCTGCGTCCATTTCACGGTGGCCACAAACTGGTCGTTTTCTTTTCTTACTCTGTAACCTATTTTTTTTGATGTTAAAGTAAGATGTTTGTCGTCGTAATAAACAGCTCTCATTGAAACTGTACGGCTGTTGTTTTTCAAAAGTAAAGCGCTTAAAAAGTCGCTTTTTAAAATCTCCCGCCCTAAGGCAGGAGATGATAATTTGTATTTGAGTTCTATTTCTTTGGACATTTCTTCCTCTTATATTATTCTTCCAAGAGAACATCGGAGCCTAAATTTACAATACCCTTTTCTAAACCTAAAAGTATGTTGTTGAGTTCTTCGGCTTTTTCTGTACTTATTCTTTCACCGTCTACTGCAAGATTTGCATTGTAGAGGAGACGTTCGAAATCTTCATGGAGTTTGTACATTTTTTCTCTCATGTTAACGATCTCTTCTCTTGATGCCTGATTATTTGCAGTTACGGAGGACGGAGTGGTCTGCTCAAGTGTGACGGTTTGAGCCGCTTCAGTTTCAGCAGGAGCATCTTTTACCGCAAGCTCATATTCGCTGACTTCGTTTACAGCAATGCAGTCATAGCCGAGTTTTTCTTTTACAAAATATGCGAAGTCGATCTTGGACTGGGATTCTCCGTGAACGAGGAATATCTGAGATGGTGTTTTTTCAAATCCGCCGAGCCAGTCGAGGAGAGAATCTCTGTCTGCGTGACCGGACATACCTTCAAGATTACAGATCTCTGCATTAACATATATCTGTTCTCCAAAGAGGGTGATGTATTTTTCGCCGCCTACGATCTGTTTGCCTAAAGTGCCTTCCGCCTGATAACCTACAAATACTATAGAATTCTTTTCGCTCCAAATATTGTGCTTGAGATGATGTCTTATACGTCCTGCTTCGCACATGCCGCTGGCGGAAATTATAACTTTTGGATCGTGGTTAAAGTTTAATGCCTGAGATTCATCGGAAGTTTTGGTGAATTTCAGATTAGGGAAATCAAGAGGATGATCGCCCTTTAATATGTAAGCCTTTGTTTCTTCGTCGAATACCTGGGCATTTTTTCTGAACACTACAGTTGCGTTTGTAGCCATTGGGCTGTCAACGTATACGTTGATATTGCTCAATGCTGATTTGTAATCAGGGGAAGTGGTCTCATAGAAACGGTTGAGGTCATACAGCAGTTCCTGGGTCCTTCCTACTGCGAAGGAAGGAATAACTACGTTTCCGCCTCTTGCTGTGGTTTTAAGTATGATATCCACCAGAGCTTCAACGCTTCTGATATTTTCCGGATGGACTCTGTTGCCGTAGGTGGTTTCCATGATAACGATGTCAGCTTCTTTAATGGTTTCGGGATCACGTAAAATAGGGCGCCCTTTCATTCCTAAGTCTCCGGAAAATACTATTTTAGTGGTCTTTCCGTTTTCTGTTGCCCAGATCTCGGTTATAGCTGATCCCAGGATATGACCTGCGTCGCTGAATTTTATCTTGATCTCATCGCAGAGCTGTTTGGTCTGTCCGTAAACCATAGGTTCGAAATATATTAAAGAAGCTTCTGCATCGGCAACTGTATACAGAGGTTCTACTAAAGGTCTGCCTGCTCTCTGGTTTTTCCTGTTCTGCCATTCGGCTTCCTTTTCATGAATATGTCCGCCGTCGCGGAGCATAATCCCTATAAGATCGTTTGTTGCATCTGTGCAGAATATTTTCCCCTGAAACCCGTTCTTAACAAGAAGAGGGATCCTGCCACAGTGGTCGATGTGAGCATGGCTTAAGATAACGTAATCGATCTCAGCAGGTGAAAAGCCGAAATCCTCATAGTTTAATTTTTCTGTGGTTTTGTTCCCTTGGAACTGACCGCAATCAAGCAAAAGTTTTTTGCTACCTATTGTAATAAGATGGCAGGAGCCTGTTACAGACTGAACTCCTCCGCAAAATTTTATCTTCATAATTTTTCCTCCCTGAATGATGGGGCATCTCTTGCTTAAAGGTATATCTTATGTTAATAAGATTATACCTTTAATATGGAGAAAAGGAAAGAAAAAAGAAACACAGAGAAGGAAATCATTCTCTGTGCTTGATAGGATAGGACAGCAGTTATTCGGAACAGTTTTCGTTTTTAAAATAAGCTTTTGGATGTGCACATAATGGGCAAACTTCCGGTGGTTCTTTGCCTTCCAATTCGAATCCGCAGTTGAGACATTTCCATTTTACGGTTTCGGTGCTGGTAAACACAGTTTTCTCCTGGACTTTCTTTAGACACTGGTTAAATCTGTCCTCGTGAAGTTTTTCGACTTTGGCGGTGTTTTCAAATAAAGCCGCTACATCATGAAAGTTTTCTTCTCTGGCATCCTGAGCAAAGGTTTTATACATATCAGACCATTCATAGTGTTCACCTTCAGATGCAGACTTTAGATTGAATTCTGTGGACCCCAGCTGTTCCATAAGCTTAAACCATATTTCCGCGTGCTCCTTTTCGTTTGCAGCGGTTTCTTCGAATATCCTGGCGATCTCTTCATAACCTTCCTTGCGGGCTGCAGATGCAAAAAAGGTGTATTTGTTTCTTGCCATTGATTCTCCTGCAAATGCAGTTAAAAGATTAGCGGATGTTTTTGTGTTTTCAAATCTGTTTCCCATAAATTACCTCCTGTTATGTGGTATAATATGTACATAAAAAAAGGGAAATATACATAAACAAATCATTGACATTTAAGTTTTTATGGTGTAAACTATTTCACGCAGATAGTAAAGAAGAAGTAATCCGCTTCTCACCTTACGGCAGAGGTCGATAGGGTTAATAGTTTTAAATGACAACGTTCATTTTATGGAGGCGGATATTTTTATCCGTTTTTTCTTTTATTTGCCCAATTATCGTAGGAGGTGCAAAACCATTAGTAAGGAAGTTCAGATTAACGAAGAAATTCGTGACAAGGAAGTCAGACTCATTGATGTAGACGGAACCATGCTTGGTATCGTAAGCGGAAAAGAAGCTCAGAGAATTGCAGAGGAAAAGAAACTGGATGTAGTAAAGATCTCACCTAACGCAAATCCTCCTGTATGCAAGATCCTCGATTATGGAAAGTACAAGTACGAACTCCAGAAGAGAGAAAAAGAAGCTAAAAAGAAGCAGAAGACCATGGAAGTTAAAGAAGTGCGTCTGAGCCCGTATATTGAAAGTCATGATTTAGGCGTTAAGGCGAATAATGCTGCTAAGTTCCTTAAATCAGGGGACAAAGTAAAAGTTACTCTTAGATTTAAAGGAAGAGAAAAAGACTATACACAGATCGGTGTTAATGTTATGCAGAGCATGCTTGAGATCTTGGGAGACAGCTGTACAGTTGAAAAGAAACCGGAACTTGAAGGCAGAAATATGGTAATGATTTTAGCACCCAAAAACTAATAATGAGAGGAGGGCATGATAATGCCAAAAATGAAGTCACATAGAGGAGCTTGCAAAAGATTCAGAGTTACCAAAAGTGGAAAAATCAAGAGAAATAAACCATACAAGAGCCACATCTTAACAAAGAAAGATGCTAAGAGAAAAAGAGGCTTAAGACAGGCTACATTAGTTTCTTCAACAGTAGAAAAAACAATCAAAAACATGATTTTAGGTTAAGATCCGTAGGAGGTGTAATTAATGGCAAGAGTTAAAAAGGCGGTAAACGCTAAGAAAAGACATAAGAAAATATTAAAACAGGCTAAAGGTTTCTACGGACAGAGAAGCAGAGCTTTCAGAGCAGCTAACCCAGCAGTTATGAGATCTCTCAGAAGCGCATTTGTAGGAAGAAAATTAAAGAAAAGACAGTACAGACAGCTTTGGATCGCTAGAATCAATGCCGCTGCAAGAATGAACGGCATCTCTTACAGCAGAATGATGGACGGTCTCA
The DNA here is from genome assembly GCA_017397005.1 of Bacillota bacterium. Lineage (GTDB taxonomy): Bacteria > Bacillota > Clostridia > Peptostreptococcales > Anaerovoracaceae > RGIG1899. Next base: position 26,783 of record JAFQKJ010000045.1, on the reverse strand, counting down.
AAAAAGGCGGCGTGGACATTAACAGAAAAATGCTCGCTGATATGGCAGTAAATGATGCGGCTGGTTTCGCAGCTCTCGCAGAACTGGCAAAAGCTAACTGCTAGTACTTAGATCAAGCCTATATATCCGGTCTTTCGGTATGAAAGACCGGGTTTTTATTTTTTGTACAACACTATGCGACAAATAAATCATAGCCAAACCTTTATTATTGTTGTAGAGGAGGGGGCTGAATGGAAATATATGCAGAGTACTTTTTTCTTGAAAATCTTATAGCTGACAGCATCATTGCAGCACTGACTTTGAGACTATGGAGAAAAAAGACTGATCGGTGGAGATTTTATTTGGCAGTCCTGCTGATGACGCTGTATTCTTTTTCGGTGTTTGTTCCTGATTCGGCGCTGCTTAACAGTTTGCCGGCAAAAACAGTATTCTCTCTGATCGTAGTGAAGATATTATTCTACGATTCTGACAAAAGAATGTTTAGTCAGGCTGCTGTCACATTTTTGGGCGTGAGTTTGGCAATGGGAGGAACGGTAACATTTGCTCTGTACATATTAGGAACAAAAGGGATATCTTCATCAGGGACGATGTATGTGTACCCGTCTTCATATCCGGCAGTATTGATATGTATCGCGGCATCGTATTTTTTCATAAAGGTCTTTTTTCTGGTTTTGACGGATAATAGAAAAAAAGAGAACCTTATAGTGGAGATCGAATTGGGGCTTGGAGCAAAAAGCTGCGGGCTAAAGGCCTTTATAGACACAGGAAATACTTTAAAAGATCCTGTCGGAGGCAGACCGGTAATGATAGGAGAGGCGGAGTCAGTCAGAAGCATAATTGAAGATAATTACGATGAAACAAAGATACGTCTTATACCATACTGCTCGGTAGGACTTGAATCAGGAACTCTCATAGGAGTAGAGATCGACAGTATTGTTATAAAAGACGGGAACAGGGAGTACAGAGGGATGCCGGCAGTGCTGGCAGTTTATAACGGAAAATTTGGATTTGAAGATGGATGCAGTATCATACTTCATCCGGACATACTGGAAAAGGGGGGTGTTAGACAATGCTGTTGAAAAGGATCGCAAGTTATTTAAAGAATATATGGGGAAAAATCAGACTGAAAAGGCTGAACAGCCTGTTTTATATAGGAGGTACAGATGTGTTGCCGCCTCCTATGACAACAGAAGAGGAAAAAAAGTATGTTGAGCTTCTTAAAGAAGGAGATGAATCTGCCAAGGCAACTTTGATAGAGAGAAATTTGAGACTGGTGGTATACATAGCAAAAAAATTTGAAAATGCAGGCATAAATGTGGAAGATCTTATTTCTATAGGTACCATAGGTTTGATAAAAGCAGTTAATACTTTTAAGGCGGATAAGAATATAAAACTGGCAACTTATGCATCAAGATGTATTGAAAATGAGATACTGATGTTTTTGAGAAGAAATAACAAAAACAAAGCGGAAGTTTCTTTGGATGAACCGCTGAACGTAGATATGGATGGAAATGAGCTTCTTCTGTCGGATATACTGGGAACAGATACAGATGTGGTCTATGCGGATCTGGAGGAAGAGGTGAATAAAACACTTCTTATTCAAGCTATGGGAAAGCTCAGTGACAGAGAGAATCAGATAATAGAAATGAGGTTTGGTCTTGCATCGGGACTGGAAATGACTCAAAAAGAAGTGGCAGACCAATTAGGGATATCTCAGTCGTATATTTCTAGGCTTGAAAAGAAAATAATAAACAAATTGCGCAGAGAAATTAATAAACTTACATAATAATTTATGATATAATGTCCACAAATACAGGAATTGGGAGAGTTTTATGTACGGATTTGACTTTGAAATGGGCCCTATAAGACCGCCAAGCGAAGCAGACAGCATACTTCTGAGGGTCACAAGGAACTGCCCTTGGAATAAGTGCGATTTTTGCGGAGTATACAAAGGTGAAAAATTCAGTCTCAGAGAAGTGGATGAAATAAAGAGAGATATCGATGCAATGAAGGCTTTAGGTATAGAAAGCAGAAGCGCATTCCTTCAGGATGCCAATTCTATAATAATGAAGCCGGATAAACTGGCGGAGGTCCTGGAATACTTCAGAAAACAGTTTCCTATGGTAGAAAGAGTGACTTCGTACGGCAGAGCGGATACTTTGTCTCGCATATCTCTTGAGAATATGAAGATGCTGAAAGAAGCAGGGCTGGACAGGATCCATTCCGGATATGAAACGGGTTCTGATACTATACTTAAAAAGATCCATAAAGGATGCACAAAACAGCAGGAGATAGAAGGGGGATTAAAAGTTCGTGAAGCAGGCATTGAGCTGTCTATGTATTTTATGCCGGGGATCGGAGGAAAAGAGCTGTCTCTTGAAAACAGTGAGGAAACCGCTGATGTTATAAACAAAGTAGATCCTGACTTTGTAAGACTGAGGACTTTTGTGGCCAAGCCTGAAACAGAGATGGGAGAAAAAGTAAGAAGCGGAGAATTCGTACCCTGCACTGATTTGGAGAAAGTGACAGAGATCAAAGAAATGATCACAAGACTGAAGGACTGTAATGGCCGTATGGTCAGCGACCATATAGTGAATCTTCTGGAAGGCATACAAGGACATATGACTTTGGATAAGCCGCACATGCTTAATGTGATCTCGCAGTTTGAGGGGATGGAACCTTTGAGCAAAAGAAGATTTCAGCTGGCAAGAAGGATGGGTTACGTCAGGACGGTAAAAGACCTGAACAGACTTCCTGAGAATATACTGTTTCAGATCACTAAGATCGCGGGGCAGGAGTACTCGGAAGAAGAATGGGAAGAGTTAATGAACTATTTTCTGGAAAAATATATTTAGAATAACAGGTGATATCATATGAGGGAATTGATAAAGACAAAATATTTTAAATGGGGATTAACATTGTGCCTCTCTCTTTTGGGTGTGGTGGTGCTGTACCTTCTGCTGTCCAAGTTTTCTGCTGTTCACGGTGCACTTGGAGTATTGATGGGTATACTGTCTCCGTTTATATACGGTATCGTGATGGCATATCTTCTTAGACCGGTATACAATGGGTGCCATGTCAGAATAGAGAAAATGCTGACAAATATGGAAGTCAAGTCTCATAAAGCAATAAGCGTCACATCAACAGTGGTAAGTGTTACAGTATCCATGCTGCTTTTGATCGCAGTTATAGCGGGACTCATGATAATGGTGCTGCCTCAGCTTGTTACCAGTCTGTATGATATAATAGTCAGCCTTCCTGATGCAGCTGTGAGAGCAATGGCGTGGATAGAGACAGTGGACTTTATAACACCGGAGATAAAAGCTTTTGTAGTTCAGCAGTTTGAAAATACTATAGGCAACATAGATGGATGGGTAAGCGACACTCTCGTACCTTATCTTAAAGAGGTTGCCCTTACTGTATCTGCAGGAATAATGGGAGCGGCATCCTTTGTGTTTGATTTCATTGTAGGGCTTGTGGTATGTGTATATGTTCTGCTAAGCAAGTCCCTGTTTGCGGCGCAAAGCAAGAAGCTTGCTTTTTCATTCTTTGAAAAAGACACAGCGAACACGCTGATAAACGGTGCCAGATATGTTGACCGAGTATTCAACGGATTCGTTTCCGGGAATATAATAGATTCTCTTCTCGTAGGAGTGATCACTTTTGTTGTAATGAACATCTTTGGCTGGGAATTTGCAGTAGTTGTCAGTGCTCTGATCGCTATTACCAACCTTATTCCATTCTTCGGCCCGTTTATTGGCGGAGGAATAGCTGCAGTTCTTCTGCTTACGGTAGATCCAATGGATGCTGTTTACTTCATAATATTCATGCTCATACTGCAGCAGGTGGAAGGAAATATAATCAAGCCAAGGATACTGAGTGAAAGCATCGACCTCTCAAGCTTCTGGATACTGTTTGCTATCATAGTTGGAGGAGGAATGTTTGGATTTGTCGGAATGATACTGGGAGTTCCGGTGTTCACAGTAATATTCGCATTTATAAGCTGGCTTGTAGACAGAAGGCTTAAAATGAAAAATCTTCCTGAAGAAACAGAAAGCTATGCGCGTGTGGATCATTATGATTTTGACAAAGGAGAATTCGTATTTCTTCCTGAGGATATGGAGGAAGAGAAAAAGAATCGAAAAAGAGAGGACAAAGAAAAACGAAAGGCTCGAAGAGAAAAAAGAAAAGCTCTTAGGAAAAAGCATATAAAGGATCCTGAAGAATAAAAAACAGGAGCGGCCTGTGGTATACACAGTTGCCGCTCCTTTTGCTTTGTGAGTTATTCTGCAGGCTGCCATTTGCATCTTACAGGTGAAACGATTTTTTCTTCTTTCTTTAATTCTTTGAAAGCTTTATCTATTTCTTTTCTGTCGAGGCCTGTGATTTTTTCAACTTCTCCGGCACTGACAGGTTTTCCTGCTTCTTTCATTGCAGCGATCACAGCTTCTTTAACATCCATCTTTATCACTCCTTTTTCTGTTTTAAGTTTCATAAATTATATATGCAGAAAGGGCAATATGCAAGAAATAATTGCCTTGACTTTACAGGAGATATGTGAAACAATTTCTATATAGTTTTTACAGAAAGGAAAGAAATATGATATACATCAATGATATGCCTAAACCTTTCAGGGAAGGGATGACTTTAGAAGAAGCTTTCGTAGAAAACAACATGAAAACAAAAGGCCCGTTCTCTATCTATGTAAACGATGACGTTATATATGAAGAAGATTATAAGACCTTTATCCTTCATGACGAAGATGACATCCAGCAGGTGTACAACTTCTTTGCGGAAGCACATTAATTAAGGAAATCAGTTAAGGACCGATGTACTCATCGGTCTCTTTTATTTCTTCAGGTTCTCTTGTCTGGGGAAGGTCGACGAGGATCACATCTTCGCCGACGACTTTTACATCCTTCCATTTTATCGTGGTTTCCCCGGGAGATGAAAACATCCCGAAAAAACTGCTCTTCTGCCCCGGGACGATAAGTGCATCGATCCTGGCCTTTTCGAGATTTATTTCTATATCCGTCACGAACCCCATGCTCTTTCCGTTGTTTATATTTATTATTTCCTTGTTTTTCAGCTCTCGGCTGCTTATCAATGGGATCACCTCTCAGTAGTTTTTACAGGGGAATAACGTTTGGATCCTTATAGACATTAAAATACTGGTTCAGCAGTTCATCTGTTTCGTAATGGTATGTCATTATGTTCCAGAAACTTATTCCTGCAAGTCCGTACTCATTTACAAGATCGAATTTTGCTCTTAGACTGCGTTCGTCTTCGTACCATACTTCGTGGACCGCTCCGTCTATATCGGTGTATCTGTAGTTTGGAGCACTGATAGAAGGATCGTAGTTTACAGACACTCCTTGCTCTACAGCCTGCTGATAAGCCTCCCGATGAGAAATTTTTCTCGCTCTTGTGACCCCTCTGACGAAGGGCAGAGTCCAGTCATAGCCGTAGTTTGGAACACCTAAAAGGATCTTTCCGGGATCGATCTGAGTCAGACCGTATTCAATGACCCTTCGCACTTGATTTATGGGAGCCACTGCCATTGGAGGACCGTATGTATAACCCCATTCATAGGTCATAAGAAGCACCAGATCTGCAGCCTGCCCCATGCCGTAATAATCATGTCCCTGATAAAGAAGACCCGGCTGTTCAGTGGATGTTTTAGGTGCAAGTGCAACTGTAACTATATATCCCTCCTGATTCAGCGCAGCTGCAGTTTTGGCTACAAGAGCAACATATTTTTCCCGATCTTCTGAAAAAACATATTCGAAATCAAAGTCTACTCCTCTCATTTTTTTCTGCCTTAAATTCTCGAGTATCTGTGCAATATATCTGTCCTGTATTTCGACATTATTGAACAAAAGAGATGCTCTTTCGCTGTCGAAACCCTCTTCTTCTGTTAAGGCTGTAAGCACCATCAGTGAGCCTACACCGTTTGATCTGGCTATATCTACCAGTTCTCTGTCATCCAGCAAAGTAAGATTGCCTTGTTCATCCAGCCCGTAACTGAAGTTGGAAACCAAGGTAAGGTCAGGCATCCAGGCCTGAAAAACGCCCCTATCTATAAAAGGATAAGCGTATCCATTCACTAAAACAGTTCTTTTATCCATGGAAAAAAATATGCACTGCCTCAATAGATTATGCCGTATCCTTCTCACGTTTTTTGTGAGTTTTTGCGGAGTATGAAAAGACTTGAGGAGGGAATATTATTCATAGACATTTAGTGATAATGGAGCGGAGGGGTATTGGCTATGATGATAAATAAGGTTGAAATATGCGGGGTAAACACCTCTAAGCTACCCGTCTTAAAAGAAGATGAAATGAAGCGTTTAATGCTTGAGATAAAAAAAGGTGATATGGAAGCTCGAAACGAGTTTATAACAGGAAATCTCAGACTCGTACTGAGCGTAGTACAAAGATTCAACAATAGAGGGGAAAATCCTGATGATCTTTTTCAGATAGGCTGTATTGGGCTCATAAAGGCGCTTGATAATTTTGATATGAGCCATGGTGTGAAATTCAGCACCTATGCTGTACCGATGATAATAGGGGAAATAAGAAGATATCTCAGAGACAACAACACTATAAGAGTGAGCAGGTCCTTGAGAGATCTGGCATATAAAGCGCTTCAGGCAAAGGAAAGGCTTTTGAAAAATAATCTGAGAGAACCCAGTATAAATGAGATAGCAAAAGAAATGGATGCGCCGGTAGAGGATGTTATAATTGCGCTGGATTCTATACAGGAGCCGGTATCTCTGTTTGATCAGGTCTTTCACGATAACGGAGATGCTGTCTACATCATGGATCAGGTAAAAGATACAAAAAACACGGAGGAAAAGTGGACAGAAAATATTGCTTTGTCAGATGCCATGAAAAGGCTGGGAGACAGGGAGCGTCATATAGTTAAGATGAGATTTTATGAAGGAAAAACTCAGATGGAAGTGGCAGAGGAGATAGGGATAAGTCAGGCACAGGTAAGCAGACTGGAAAAGAGTGCTTTAAGCACTATGAGAAAATATATGTGATAAAAAGGGTGCACTGTTTAAATGTGCACCCTGATATATTACAGATAGCGGAAGACTCCTTTTACAAGTCCAAGTATTTTTGCATCATTTACAATGATAGGACTCATGGAACTGTTTTCCGGCTGAAGTCTGATATGATCCTTTTCTTTGTAGAAAGTTTTTACAGTGGCTTCGCTTTCAAATCCGTCTACCATAGCAACAACTATATCTCCGTTACGGGCTGTGTCCTGTCTTTTTATCATAATATAGTCCCCATCGAAAATACCGGCTTCTATCATACTGTCTCCTTTTACGTTCAGCATGAAATGCTCGCCGCCTTTTATGAATCTTGCAGGTACAGGAAAAGAGTCCTCTATGTTCTGTTCTGCTAAGATCGGCATACCTGCGGCTACTTTTCCCACAACAGGAATATCAACGACATCTTCTCTTTCTGCAGAAATGCTGTCAAAGTGTTCCGCAGCAGGTGTTTCTGTGTCCAGTATTTCAACAGCTCTTCTTTTTGCAGGGTCTTTTCGGATATAACCTTTTCTTTCGAGATTTTCCAGATCTTTATGAGCGGTAGAAGTAGACTTTATGCCTAAAGACTGGCACAGTTCTCTTACTGTAGGAGGATATCCCTTCAGTTTGGTCTGTGTTTTCATATACTCTAATATTTTCTTTTCTCTATCGGTCAGGAAGCTGCGGTTTTCCATAAATTTCACCTCGTATACTTTTTTTATTATTATATCATGCAGGAAACAAAAAGTAAACATATGTTCTGAACAATAATTATTGCTGAAAAACTCAGTGAAATACATAATTTTCTTTACAATTATAACAAAAATGATATAATAATATGACATGCAGTTTTCTAATATTAGGAGGAAATAAATCAATGAAGGCAACATTTATTGGCAAAGAAAATAATGTGGTAGAATTTGAGATGCTTTTCTCAAATGCAGAAATTGAAGAACAAATTAACAAAGTTTATCTTGCAGAAAGATCAAAATATGCAGTTGACGGATTCAGAAAAGGAAAGGCTCCAAGAAAAGTCCTTGAAGCTAAATATGGAAAAGGAATATTCCTTGAAGATGCTGTAAACGAAATGGTTGCAGATTCATATCCTGATGCTGTTGGACAGCTTCTTATCAGACCTGTTGCAAGACCTAACGTTGAGATCAAAGAATTCAAGGAAGGCGAAGATCTCGTTGTTGGAGTAAAAGTAACAGTAAGACCTGAATTCACACCTGGCCAGTATAAAGGCGTTGAAATCGAAAAAATCGTTCCAGAAGTAACTGAAGAACAAGTAGACGAAGCTCTTGAAAAACTGCAGAAGAGAAATTCAAGGATCGTTGAAGTTGAAAGACCGGCACAGTTAGGCGACACAGTTAAGATCGACTACATGGGATTCGTTGGAGACGAACAGTTCCAGGGCGGAACAGCTGCAGATCAGGATCTGGAATTAGGTTCAAACACATTTATTCCTGGATTTGAAGATCAGCTCGTAGGCAAAGCTGCAGGCGAAACTATTGATGTAAAAGTAACATTCCCGGAAGAATATCATGCTGAAGACCTTGCAGGCAAAGATGCTGTATTTAAGGTAATCATTCATAAGGTAAAAGAAACAGAAAAACCTGAACTCGATGATGAATTTGCTAAAGATGTAAGCGAATTTGATACACTTGACGAATTAAAAGCCGACATCAAAGCTAAGCTTATGAAGGAAGCTGAAACAAAAGCTGAATTTGATATGAAGAACGCTATTATCGATGTAGTATATGAAAACACAGAATTAGACGTTCCTGAAGATATGGTTGAAAGTCAGGCTGTTGAAATGCTCGACGAGATCCAGATGCAGCTTCAGTATCAGGGTATTTCTCTCGAAGATTATCTCAAATACATGGGCAAAACTATCGAAGATTATAAAAATGAAATCAAACCTGATGCTTACAAGAAGATGAAGACAAGACTCATCATCGATGAGATCGCAAATCTTGAAAACTTTGAAGCTACAGAAGAAGAAATCAACGGCGAGATCCAGGGTATCGCAGATCATTACGGAATGGAATTCGAAGTTCTTAAAAAAGAATTCGATTCACAGAACATCGAACTTATTATGCAGGATATCAGAAACAAGAAGACTATCCAGCTTATGTACGATACAGCAGTATTTAAATAAGAAAGTTTTCAGGCAGGATATTCCTGCCTGAAACAATTAAATTCATTTATATGAAAGGGGAATAGTGATTATGCCTTTAGTACCAATGGTAGTAGAACAGACATCTGGCGGGGAAAGATCATTTGATATTTATTCCAGGCTTCTGAAGGACAGAATAATCTTTTTGGGTGAAGAGATAAACGATCATACCGCAAGCTTGATCGTTGCACAGCTTTTATTTTTAGAATCTGAGGATCCGGATAAAGATATAAATCTTTATATAAACAGTCCGGGCGGTTCTGTAACTGCAGGAATGGCAATTTATGATACTATGCAGTTCATAAAATGCGATGTATCCACCATCTGCATAGGAATGGCGGCAAGCATGGGAGCATTTCTGCTTTCTTCCGGAGCAAAAGGTAAGAGACTGGCTCTTCCTAATTCAGAGATAATGATCCATCAGCCTCTCGGCGGTGTAAGAGGTCAGGCGGAAGATATCAAGATCCATACCGAAAGACTTTTAAAGATCAGAGAAACGCTCAATAGAATTATTAGTGAGAATACAGGGCAGACTATCGAACAGGTAGAAAAAGATACTGACAGAGACAACTTTATGACTGCTGAGGAAGCTCTTTCTTACGGGATCATAGACAAAGTAATAAAATCTAGAAAATAAAAGGAATTTGGAGTGTATTATGGCAAAGACCACTGATGATAATACAATAAGATGTTCGTTTTGCGGTAAATCTCAGGAGAATGTCAGAAGGATGGTTGCAGGGCCGGGAGTATATATCTGTGATGAGTGCATAGAATTATGTCTGGATATCCTGGATGCAGAGGAACTGAACAGCAGACCTCCTGCTGATGATGAAATAAATGTTCCTACACCTAAAGAAATAACCCGTATCCTTGATCAGTATGTTATAGGACAGAGTGAAGCAAAGAAAGCTTTGGCTGTGGCAGTATATAACCACTATAAAAGAGTGGAGTCTGGAATGGATACAGATGGTGTAGAGATACAGAAGAGCAATGTGCTTTTGGTTGGACCTACGGGATCGGGAAAGACTTTGCTGGCTCAGACACTTGCCAGAGTGCTTAATGTGCCTTTTGCTATTGCTGATGCAACCGCTCTTACAGAAGCCGGATATGTAGGAGAGGACGTAGAAAATATTTTACTTAAGCTTCTTCAGGCGGCGGATTTCGATGTGGAAAGAGCGCAAAAAGGTATCATATATGTGGATGAGATCGATAAGATAGCAAGAAAATCAGACAATCCGTCTATTACAAGAGATGTAAGCGGTGAAGGCGTTCAGCAGGCGCTCCTTAAGATCCTTGAGGGCACTGTTGCCAATGTTCCGCCTCAGGGAGGAAGAAAACACCCGCATCAGGAATTTATTCAGATAGATACTAACGAAATATTATTTATCTGTGGAGGTGCCTTTGCAGGACTTGACAAAGTTATCAAAAGAAGGATAGGGGAAAAAACCATAGGATTCAATTCCGATATACAGACAACTAAAGCAGAAGAAAAAGAACTGCTTAGTCAGATAGAACCTCAGGATCTGCTGAAATACGGTCTGATACCTGAATTTGCGGGAAGACTTCCTGTGCTTGTGGTTTTGGAACAGCTTGATAAAGAAGCACTTATGAATATCCTCACAGAACCTAGAAATGCATTGGTTAAACAGTACAAGAAGCTGTTTAATATGGACAATGTTCAGCTCGAATTTGAAGAAGAAGCTATTCAGCGTATAGCCGAAAAAGCCTTGGAAAGAAAGTCCGGAGCAAGAGGTCTTAGAGGAATAATTGAAAAAATAATGCTCGATGTGATGTATGAACTTCCGGAAATGAAAAATGTGGAAAAATGCATTATCACAAAAGAGATGGTGGACGATAAAAATGCAAAGCCTGTTTTAGTGAACAAAAGAGCTGTCAAAGGATTGGCAGAATCATTGAAAGAGGAAGAATCGGCATAACAGTGCCGAAGGCTTTGAGCCGAACACAGCAAATAATGGGAACCTTGCATTTTATTCAGCAAGGTTCCTTGTGATTAAAGGAGTTGGTGTATTATGACAGATCCTAATAAAAATTTTAGAGAATTGCCTGTTATACCTCTCAGAGGAGTATCAGTTTTTCCAAACAATGTGATACATTTTGATATTGGAAGAGAAAAATCAATCAAAGCCCTGGAAGAGGCTATGATAACTGAACAAACTATTTTCCTTGTAACACAGAAGGATGCAGAAGTAGATCTTCCTACTCCGGATGATTACTACTGGATAGGAACTGTGGCAGAAATAAAACAGATGTTAAAAATGCCGGGGGATATAGTAAGAGTTCTGGTTGAAGGCGTATGCAGATCAGAGATAAGAGAGATAATTCAGGAATCACCGTATCTCAGATGCAGCATAGAAGAAATGCCGGACATCATTTCCGAAGAAGGCGAAGTTAAATTGAAAGCTTTGACAAGAACACTGGTGGATACTTTTGAAGAGTATATAAGTATGGAAGGAAAGATCCCTCAGGAAGTGCTTGCTTCGGTGGATACCATAGAAAACCCTGCGGATATGGCGGATGCTATAATTTCTCATATGAATGTCAAAACTGATGTGAAACAGGAAGTTCTTGAATGTTTTGATGTGGTAGAGCGTGTTGAGAAAGTTATAAAGATCCTCAATGATGAGATCGAAATATTGAAAATAGAAAACGACATCAACAAAAAAGTCAGAGGACAGATCAACAAGAATCAGAAAGAATATTATTTGAGAGAACAGCTCAGAGCTATTCAGGAAGAGCTTGGTCAGGATGAAAATGTTGATGAAGAAGTAGAAGAGTATTTGAAGAAGTTAAAAGCATTAAAACTTCCAAAAAAGACTCATGAAAAAGTGGAAACCGAAATAAAGCGTCTTTATAAAATTCAGATTTCTTCAGCAGAAGGCGGAGTTATAAGAACTTATGCTGACTGGATAGTTTCCCTTCCGTGGAATAAATCAACAAAGGATTCTCTTGATCTTGATAAGGCTGAGGCGATCCTTAATGAAGACCATTACGGAATGGAAAAAGTAAAGGAAAGGATACTTGAGTATCTGTCTGTAAGACAGCTGTCAAAAGATCTTAAAGGACCGATCCTTTGTCTCGTTGGCCCTCCGGGAGTTGGAAAAACTTCTATTGCAAAATCTGTTGCAAGAGCGATGAACAGAAAGTTCGCAAGGATGTCTCTGGGTGGAGTCAGGGATGAGGCTGAGATAAGAGGCCACAGAAGGACTTATATAGGTTCTATGCCGGGCAGGATAATATCTGCAATAAGAGATGCTGAGTCTTCAAATCCTGTATTTCTTTTTGATGAGATAGATAAGATAGGAGCGGACTACAAAGGAGACCCTGCTTCTGCCCTTCTTGAAGTGCTGGATCCTGAACAGAACAAGGAATTCACAGACCATTTCTTAGAAGTGCCTTTCGATCTGTCAAAAGTCATGTTTATCACCACTGCGAATACGACAGACACTATCCCAAGACCTCTTTTGGACAGAATGGAAGTTATCGAAATATCCAGCTATACAGAAGAAGAAAAGGTTCAGATAGCACAAAGGTACCTTGTGCCTAAGAAGCAAAAAGAAAACGGACTCACTCCGGAACAGATTAAATTCTCTGAAAGTGCGATAAGAGATATAATCAATTATTACACAAGAGAATCCGGAGTAAGAAATCTTGAACGAGAAATATCCAATGTGTGCAGAAAAGCAGCGAGAAAGATCGTTCAGAAAAAAGATGGAAATATCAATGTGACCTCCAAAAACCTTACAGGGTATTTGGGAAGACACAGATTCCTGTATGACAAGATAGGCGAAGCTCCTGAGATCGGTATGGCTACAGGTCTTGCCTGGACAAGAGTAGGGGGAGAAACTCTTTCTATAGAAACTACAGTCATGGACGGTACAGGGAAACTGGTCCTTACAGGAAAACTTGGAGATGTGATGCAGGAATCAGCAAAGGCTGGGATCAGCTATATAAGAGCTATGGCAGAAGACCTTGGAGTGGAAGGAACATTCTACAAAGATAAGGATATCCACATTCATATTCCTGAAGGGGCTATACCTAAAGACGGACCTTCTGCAGGCATTACTATGTGCACCTCTGTTATTTCTGCATTGACCAAAACTCCTGTAAGAAATGATTTGGCAATGACAGGAGAGATAACTCTTAGAGGTAAAGTGCTCGCTGTAGGCGGCATCAAGGAAAAGGTCCTTGCAGCTCATAGAGCAGGTATAACAAAGATACTTCTTCCTAAAGAAAATGAAAGAGATATCGACGATATACCTAATAATGTTAGAAAAAAACTTGAATTTGTATTCATGGAAGATATGTCACAAGTCCTTAAGGAGGCGCTTGTAAAGGAGTAGCAAATGTTGATCAAAAAATCTGAATTAAACTGCATAGCTGCTAAGCCGTCTCAATATCCCAGTGAAGATGTGGTAGAGATAGCATTTGCCGGCAGGTCAAATGTCGGCAAATCTTCTTTGATAAATTTGCTTTTAGGAAGAAAGAATCTTGCAAGAGTAAGCGGAAATCCGGGCAAGACCAGGACCATAAATTTTTACTCGGTAAACAACGATGAATTCCGAGTGGTGGATCTGCCGGGTTACGGCTATGCAAAGGTTTCTAAATCTGTAAGCAATGACTGGGGAGATATGATAGAGACTTATCTCAAAACCAGAGAAAATCTGGCTATTGTCGTTCAGCTTGTGGACAGCAGGCATGAACCTTCGGCACAGGATGTTCAGATGTATGAGTGGCTGAAACATTATGAGCTGGACGGGCTTGTTGTGGCTACAAAATCGGACAAAATATCTAATAATGAATGGGCAAAAAATAAGAACATAATAAGGAAGAAACTGGGTATGGAAAAGGAAGACATACTTCTTCCTGTTTCCTCATTAAAAAAGACAGGCTGCAATGAGCTGCTGTCTATTATCGGGGAGTTGGTTTCTCAGTGGCACGATGGCTGATATTTCCGTTGCTGGCAGCGGAACTTAAAAGTATAATAAATATGATGAAGGACAAGTCCGCCCCAAAACGATATAAAGCGGTAGTTATTTTAGGGCTTATATATCTGTTTTCACCTGTGGATCTGATACCGGCTCCGGTTTTGGGGCTGAGCATAATAGATGATATATCCATATGGGGGGCTATACTGTCATACCTTCATAAGCCTTTGTCTGCGTATAAAGACGAGAAAATAAACCCGAAAAGCAGAAAGTACAAGGGTAAAACCGTAGTAGATGTTGAAGATTATGTTATAAAAGATGAAGACAAGGAGATGCGCGAAAATGATGAATAAAGAAGTCCTTGGAAGTGTAATGCTCGACGAAGAAACAATAGCAAAGCGAGTAAAAGAGTTAGGAGAACAGATCTCTGCGGATTATGACAGAGACTATAGCGGAGAACCGGTTATCATGATTTGTATTCTGAAAGGGGCAAGCATTTTTGCGGGAGATCTCCTTAAGAAGCTTACATTGGATGCAAGGATAGATTTTATGGCTGTATCAAGCTACGGTGCATCCACAAAAAGCTCAGGCGTGGTTAAGATCAATAAAGACCTTGACACAAGCATTGAGGGAAAAAATGTACTTATTGTAGAAGACATTATAGATTCAGGGCTTACTCTTCATTATCTTATAAAGAGCCTTTGGGGAAGAAATCCTAAATCTATAAAAGTTTGCACATTGCTTGATAAACCTGCAAGAAGAAAGGTAGACATGAAAGCTGATTATGTGGGCTTTGAAATAGAAAACCGTTTCATTGTCGGATATGGTTTGGATTACGACGAAAAATACAGAAATCTTCCATATATAACATGTCTTGAATAGTAGGTGGATATAATGGATCCTGTTGCATTTACTTTTTTAGGAAATGAAGTCAGATGGTATGGAATCCTGATAGCTGTAGGAATGCTTTTGGGAATTTTTATAACCTATAAAAGAGCTCCTAAATTTGGGATAGAATCAGAAAGAATAATAGATTTTGGATTGTTCTGTATACCTGCAGCGGTGATCGGGGCCAGAGTATGGTATGTAGCGTTTAACTGGAGCTACTACCAGGGAGATCTGTTTAAGATCATAAATATTAAGCAGGGTGGTCTTGCTTTTCACGGCGGATTGATATTTGCAGTAGTGATCGCTGTAATATTATGTAAAAAATGGTCAGTCAATGCCTGGGACCTTACAGACCTGGTAATGCCGGCAGTGGCTTTGGGTCAGGCTATAGGGCGATGGGGGAATTTCATTAATAAAGAAGCCTATGGTGTGGCAACAGACCTGCCCTGGGCTATAGAAGTAAACGGACAGATGGTGCATCCTACGTTTCTGTATGAATCGATTTGGTGCATGTTTTTATTCATATTCCTTATAAAAATATCTCCAAACAGGAAATTCAGCGGCCAGATAGCTTTGTTATACGGCATAATGTATTCGGCAGAGAGGATAGTTGTAGAAAGTCTCAGGACGGACAGCTTGTATTTTATGGGATTCAGGACTGCTCAGCTGGTAAGCTTAGCTACAATACTGGTCTGTGGAGCCGTATATTATGTCAAAAAAAAGAAATTGTAATATAATTGTAATATTTATGAAACATATTACGTTTATGCAAAAAAAATTAAACACAAAATGTTGTTAAAACCAACCTCAACTATATTGTCAAAACAATATGTTGAGGTTTTTTGATGTAATCATTCTTTAACATTTTGTAAAATAATTGAAAAGTGGTTGAAAAGTGGTGCATAGTGGTGTATAGTGGATTTACCTAAAAATAAAGGGGGTGAAGCGCTTGTTAATAGGAGAATTTCAACATTCCTTAGATGTAAAGGGTAGGTTCATAGTACCCTCTAAATTCAGGGATGAACTAGGTGTGCGCTTCATCATGACCAGGGGTCTGGACGGTTGCTTAAATGCTTATTCTTTGGTAGAATGGGATAGAGTCGAAGAGAAATTTGAGAGCATAGAATCAGGCGGAAAATCTCTGAGAGATTTTGAAAGATGGTTCTTCGGCGGAGCTTCCGAATGCGAGATAGACAAGCAGGGAAGAGTAATAATACCACAACATCTGCGCGAATACGCAGGTATAACCAAAGAGATTGTGGTTATTGGAAATCGAAGTAAAATGGAGATCTGGAGCAAGGATGTACTTGACAGCAAGCCGGTAGACATCAGCGAGTGCATATCCTTGGCGGAGAAAATACCGGGGCTTAAGATATAGGTGGAACATGGAATTCAAACACACTTCGGTATTGCTTTATGAAACTGTAGATGGTTTGAATGTTAAACCTGACGGTATATATGTAGATGGAACTCTTGGTGGGGGCGGACATGCGTCCGAACTTTGTCGACGTCTGTCGAACAAAGGCACTTTGATAGGCATAGACAGAGATAAAGATGCATTAGCTGCGGCTTCGGCGAGATTGAAAGAGTTTGACTGCAAAAAGATTTTTGTTCAGGATAACTATTCAAACATAAAAGAGATTTTACAAGATTTAAATTTAGAAAGAATAGACGGTGCCATGCTGGATCTAGGCGTATCATCATTCCAGCTCGATAATCCTGAAAGAGGCTTTTCTTATATGCAGGATGCACCATTAGATATGAGAATGAACCGGGATGACGCTTTTACTGCGTACGATGTGGTAAATGAGTATTCTTCCGGAGAGCTGAAGAGAATAATCAAAGAATATGGGGAAGAACGATGGGCTTCCCGTATTGCCGACTTTATAGTTAAGGAAAGAGCTAAGAAAAAGATCGATTCTACGGAGGAATTGGTCAGGATAATAAAGGCGGCGGTGCCGGCGTCTGCAAGAAGAGAGGGACCGCACCCTGCCAAGCGCACTTTCATGGCTATCAGGATCGAGGTAAACGACGAATTGGGACAGCTTAGAAAAGCTACAGAGGATTTTATCGATGTATTGGCTCCTGGAGGAAGGCTTTCTGTAATTACATTCCATTCTCTGGAAGACAGGATCGTTAAAGAAGCTTTTGCTAAAGAAGTAAATCCGTGTACTTGTCCTCCGGGTCTGCCGGTATGTGTTTGCGGAAACAAACCCAGGTTGAAAAAAATAACAGGAAAACCTACTGTTGCAGGAGAGGACGAGCTTACGGAAAATCCGCGCGCAAGAAGTGCGAAACTTAGAGTTGTCGAACGTGTTTAAGCAGGGAGGAACAATATGCAGACTGCTAGACGATTTGATCATAGTGCAGATGACCGCCATTATGGTGTTAAAAATAAAAAAACAGATAAATTCAGGGTCGTAAAGAACAATGAAGTTTTGTTTAAGAGTCAGAAGAAACTCATGTTCAAAGCTTTATTTATGGTAGCGATACTGTTGGTCGTGGGAGTCAGCTTTACAGCGTACGGAACTTCCATCAAATATCAGATAAATGAGACTAATGCTGCAATTGCTGAATTGCAGACTGAGATAGATGATCTTAACCTTCAGGTAACAACAAATATGTCTCCTGAAGTTATAGAATCTAAAGCTGTAGCTGAACTGGGAATGGAATATCCTTCGGCATCTCAGTATGTATACATAAATTCCGGCACGGGGACCGTTTATACAGCAAGTGCTGAATAAGGGCGGAGTGCCAATATGGAATAAAATAATCGCAGCAGAATACTATTATAATAAATATCATAGAAAATCCGGATAGGTTAATAGATTTGATGATACGTTACAATTATCACTTATCTTGATTAGCTAAGCCGGGTTTTTGTGTTAAAAGGGAGTGTATTGATTTGGCAGCACCTGCAAGAACTAACAATAAAAAAAGAATAATCATTCTTTTTACTATATGCTGTGCAGTCTTTCTTATATTGTCGATAAGATTGGGATGGATAATGCTGGTAGACGGGAAAGAATATTCCGATAAGGCAATTGAGCAGCAGACAAAAGATACCCCTATAAATGCGGAAAGAGGGGCTATCTATGACAGAAATATGAAAGAACTGGCGGTCAACGCGCCTACATATACGGTTTGGGTAAGACCGGCGGAAGTTAAGGATAAGAACGGTGATCCTGAAGCAATGGCATCAATACTGGCGAAGATCACAGGAGGAGATGCGGAAGTTATAGAAGATTCTATTGAGAAGAATTCTGCTCTTGTGAACGTTGCGAAAAGACTTGACACTGAGCAGGCGGAAAAGATCCGTGCTTATATGAAAAAAGGAAAACTTCCGGGTATTTCAGTGGATGAAAGCACAAAAAGGTATTATCCTTACGGCACTTTCGGCTCGGTACTTATAGGTCATACTACTGACGATAATAATGGGATAACAGGGGTGGAACTCTCTTACAATGACTATCTGAGCGGAAAATCAGGAAGGATAATAAGGAATACTGATGCTTCCGGCAGACAGTTATCTTATGGTACAGAAAAATATTATGAAGCAGAGGATGGACTGAATGTCATCCTCACAATAGACGAAGTGATACAGCACTATCTTGACAAAGCTCTTCAGGACGCTTACAGCGATACCGGAGCCAAAAGAGCAATGGGGATCGCTATGGATCCTGATACAGGAGAAGTGCTGGCAATGTCCATATATCCTGGATTTGACCTTAATGATCCAAGAACACCTACAACAGCAAATGCTCAGGAAGAGTATGATGCATTGGAGTCCGATGCAGATAGAGTTCAATTTTGGAATACTATGTGGAGAAACTTTCTTGTAAGTGATACATATGAACCGGGATCCACATTCAAGCTCATAACTACGGCCATTGCTTTAGAGGAAGGATTGACAAGCACATCAGAATCTTTCACCTGTGTAGGACATATTCAGCTGTATACAGACATATTAAAATGCTGGAGATATTATAACCCTCACGGAACACAGTCTTTAGCTCAGGCAGTACAGAACTCATGCAACCCTGTATTTGTAACTTTAGGATTGAGGATAGGGGCTCAGAAATATTTCCATTATCTCGACGCTCTTGGATTCTCTGCAAAAACAGGGATAGATCTTCCGGGGGAAACTACCACCATCATGTATGACAAAGACACCATAATGCCTGGTGAACTGGCTACCATGTCATACGGTCATGGTATATCAGTAACACCGATACAGCTTATAACAGCATTGTCTTCTATTTCTAACGGAGGCTATTTGATGCAGCCTCACGTAGTCAAAGAGATAAGAGATGATGATGGGAAGACTATATTTAAAAATGAATCTAAAGTTGTCAGAAGGACCGTATCTGAACAGACTTCTGCGGAAATGCGACAGATAATGCAGAGCGTTGTAGATGAAGGTACAGGTAAGCAGGCTTATATCGCAGGATATAAAGTAGGCGGCAAGACCGGAACTGCAGATAAGGTAATTAACGGAAGATATGCTGACGGAAAGGTATACTGTTCGTTCTTTGCCATCGCTCCTTCCGACGATCCGGAAATAGCTTTACTTTTCATAGTTGACGAGCCTGCAGGAGCTACCCATTACGCAAGTACGATGGCAGTGCCGTATGCGAGAGATTTCCTTGAGGAAACTCTGGTATATATGCAGGTGGAACCTGACTTCACCAGCGATGAAAGAGAGAACATAGATTCCGGTTCGCTTGTGGTGCAGAGTTTGTACGGCCACACTGTAGAAGAAGCCATAAAGATATTACAGAATCAAGGTCTTAAGTATATAGTAATGCCGGAAACTTCTACGGACACGTCTCTTAAAGTAGTGGACCAGTATCCGAAATATCTCACAAGAGTAGAAGAAGGTACTACAGTATATATTTATACTGAATAAAATATTGATAACAGGGGGGCGTTTGTTTTGATAATTAAAGATTTGTTTTCCGGGATAAAAGCGGAACACAGTATGGATGAATCTTTTGATATTACGGGAATAGCCTATGATTCAAGAAATGTTGAAGAAGGCAATATTTTCGTGTGCATAAAAGGATTTGCTTCTGACGGTCACAAGTATATCAAAGGAGCGGCAGAAAGAGGCGCGGTATGTGCTCTTGTCCAGAAAGGCGCTGATTATGAAGAAGGCATCATACCTGTAGCGGTATGCGAAGATACCAGAGATGCACTTGGAAAGATATCTGCAAACTTCTTTGGAAAACCGGCAGACAAACTGAAGATCTTCGGTGTAACAGGAACAAACGGAAAGACCACTACAACATATATGATAAACAGCATCCTTCAGACTTCGGGTACTCCTTGCGGTCTGATAGGAACTATTTCATATAAAGCAGGAAACAAAGTAAAAGAATCCACTCATACAACTCCTGAGTCTTATGAAATACATAAGATGTTCAAAGAAATGACGGATTGCGGAGACAGGGCCTGCTCTATGGAAGTGTCTTCCCATGCATTATATATGGGCAGGGTAGACAATGTAGTTTTTGATTACGGTATATTTACAAACCTTACAGAAGACCATCTTGACTTCCATAAGGATTTCGAAGAATACTATCAGGCGAAAAAGAAACTTTTTTATAAAGTATGGGGCGGCGGACTTATCAACATCGATGATGAGTACGGCGACAGGATGTATAAAGAACTTAAAGAAGAAGGCATAAGAGTTTATTCGTATTCGGTACAGGATCCGGAAGCGGATTATTTTGCTGAAGTCACATATAAAGCAGATACTCATTCTGTAGTGAAGATATATCATGAAGGCACTTATGCGGCTGGTATGAGGATAAATATACCGGGAGCGTTTTCAGTATATAATGCGCTGGCGGCCTTTTCTGCTGCTTATGAAAGCGGCATAGATCCTCAGGAAGCAGCTTCGGGCATAGAGAGTATAAAAGGTGTGCCTGGAAGATTTGAACTGGTGCCTAATGATAAGGGCGTGGTAGTTATAGTGGACTATGCACACACACCGGATGCTTTGATAAAAGTTTTGGATACAGCAAATGAGTTTAAGAAAGCAAGACTTATCAGTGTATTCGGCTGCGGCGGTGACAGAGATAAAACCAAGCGTCCTATGATGGGGAGAGCCGCAGGAGAAAGATGTGACTACTGTATAGTGACCAGTGATAATCCAAGGACAGAAGATCCAAAAATGATCCTTGATGACATAGAAGCAGGAATAGCTGATACAGGTTGTCCGTATATTATGGAAGTGGACAGAAAAGAAGCTATAAGAAAAGCTATAGAAATATATGAACCGGGAGATGTTATCATCGTTGCAGGAAAAGGCCATGAAGATTATCAAATCATAGGCACAGAAAAGATCCATTTCGATGATAAAGAAGTCATTCAGGAAATATTAAATGAAAAATGATCCGGAGGTAATATGAAAGTAATAACTATAGGAGAGATCGCTGAAGCTGTAAGAGGAAGTCTCGTAGCAGGCTGCGGTTCTGTTCAGGTTTCAGGCGTTTCTACCGACACCAGAAAGATCACTGACAATGAAGTGTTTTTTGCTCTGAAAGGAGAAAAAACCGATGGACATGATTATATAAATAAGGCGTATGAAGCAGGCTGCAGAGCGGCTGTGGTTTCCAGAAAAATAAACGGCTGTGAGGGCATGGCACAGATCCTTGTAGAGGACACATTAAAAGCTCTACAGGATTTGGCTAAATATTATTTGCAGGGCTTTGACAAACTATTTAAAGTAGGCGTTACGGGAAGTACTGGAAAGACCAGCACCAAAGAACTGCTGTTCTGGAGTCTTTCCGGGAAGTATAAAACTGCGAAAAATATGGGGAATTTCAATAATCATATTGGGATGCCGCTTACGGCGCTGAGTGTAGAATCAGACCATCAGGCAGCTATCTTTGAAATGGGCATGGGGCATTTTGGAGAAGTGGATCTTCTTGCAGATATTGCCAGACCGGATATGGCTCTTATAACAAATATAGGAGTATCTCATATCGCAGATCTTGGAAGCAGGGAGAACATTTTAAAAGCTAAAATGGAGATCACCAATTATTTTGATGAAGGATCTAAGCTGATAATAAATTATGACAACGATCTTCTTTCCTCAGAAAACTGGGATGATAAAAAGTATAAAGTAATAAAAGTCGGATCTTCTCAGGAATGCGATTATATAATAAATAAGATAACGGACAGATCAGAAGAAGGAGTGGATCTCATACTTCAAGTGGGAGAAAAAGAGTATGGATTCAGGATACCTATTCCGGGTGTTCATAACGGACATAATGGTGCTATGGCTGTTGCCGCAGCTGCTGAGGCCGGAGTAGAACTGTCGCTTGTGGCAGATACTATTTCAAAATGCCAGCATACAGATAAAAGACTTGTTATTTGTAATTCATCCCATGGCGTAAAAGTCATAGATGACACATATAACGCCAGCCCGGATTCTATGAGGGCAGGAATAGATGTGCTGCTTTCGGTGGAAGGAAACAGAAAAATAGCAATACTGGGCGACATGCTTGGGATGGGTCAGGATACAGAAAAATATCACAGAGAAGTAGGAGAGTATGCAGGCCTTAAAAAGCTGGATATGGTGCTTTCTGTGGGACAGGATTCAAGATTTATCTCTGACAGTGCTTCAGAATATATTGGCAGTGAAAAAGCCAGACATTACGGCAGTCGTGAAGAACTGATCGCAGAACTGGATGACCTTATAAAACCGGGAGATGCGGTGCTTATTAAAGCGTCAAGAGCGATCGGCATGGAAATGATTGCAGAATATTTACTAAAAGACAGGAGCTAAAAAAATGGACTTTATGTTGCAGAATTATTATCCGATGATCATAGCCATAGTAATGGCCTTCGTTATAACCGTCATTCTCGGCTTTCCTTCAATCCCTCTTCTTAGACGGATCAAAGCGGGACAAAGTATAAGAGAAGACGGCCCACAGAGCCATTTGAAAAAGGCTGGGACTCCTACTATGGGCGGACTGTTTATGATAGGAGCTTTGGTCGTTACCACTCTGATCGTAGAGGGTGCGAGCAAAGATATGCTGGTTTTAATTTTTGCGACTATAGGGTTCGGAGCAATAGGCTTTATAGATGATTTTATAAAAGTTGTTTTAAAAAGAAATCTTGGTCTGAGGAGCCATCAGAAACTGGCGCTTCAGATAATAATGGCAGTGATACTTGCAGTGTATCAGCTTAAAGTATCTGCTTTTGGCACTCATGTTTATATTCCTATCGCAGATATAAATCTTAACTTCGGCATTTTCTATATACCTTTCATAGTATTTGTGGTGGTGGCAATGACCAATGCGGTAAATCTTACGGATGGACTCGACGGTCTTGCATCCGGTGTAACTATCCCGGTATGCCTGTTCCTGGGAATGACAGCTATAGGATATGCATATGAAGGCATAGGAGTGTTCTCTGGAGCAGTTGCTGGAGCCTGTGCAGGGTTTTTGGTGTATAATCATAAACCGGCAAAAGTGTTTATGGGTGACACGGGATCGTTGGCTCTTGGAGGAGCTATTTCAGCGATAGCGATACTTATGAATGTTACGCTGATAATTCCTGTTATAGGATTTGTTTTCGTGGCGGAAGCTTTATCTGTAATGATACAGGTTTATGTTTTCAAAACTACTAAAAAAAGAGTTTTCAGGATGGCGCCGCTTCATCATCATTTTGAACTTGGCGGATGGAGCGAGATCAAAGTTTTCTGGGTGTTCAGTATTGCATCAGCAGCGCTTTGCATCATAGGCGCTTTGATAATGTGGTAGAAAGAGGTAATTAAATGGAACTTAAAGGTAAGACCGCTTTAGTTGCAGGTATAGGAAAAAGCGGCCTGGCAGCAGTAAAGGTTTTGTTAAACGAGAAAGCTCGGGTCTATC
This sequence comes from Bacillota bacterium, assembly GCA_017397005.1. GTDB lineage: Bacteria > Bacillota > Clostridia > Peptostreptococcales > Anaerovoracaceae > RGIG1899. The sequence goes on along the minus strand of JAFQKJ010000045.1, from coordinate 2,842 downwards.
TTTATGATAAAAAAAATGAGAGCGAAATTCCTTTGGAAGTCAAGAATATGGCTGCCGATAATGATATAAAATGTTATTGGGGAAATATTCCCTGCAATGATGAGAGATTTGATCTTCTGGTTATAAGTCCGGGCATACCTTTGGACGAAGAAATAGCTGTATTCGGCAGAGAAAACTGTTCAGAGGTCATTGGCGAACTGGAACTGGCATATCGTTTGTCAAAAGGAAATTATATTGGGATAACAGGGACTAACGGAAAAACCACCACTACAAGTCTTGTGGGAGAGATCCTTGCTTTAAGCGGAAAAGAAACTTTTGTGGTGGGCAATATAGGAGATCCTGTTGCGGAAGCAGCAGTAAGATCTACTGATAAAAGCTGGTTTGCGGCTGAGCTTTCAAGTTTTCAGCTGGAAACCATATCTGAATTTAAAGCAAAAGTATCCGGCATACTTAATATAACATCGGATCACCTTAACAGGCATAAAACTATGGAAGCCTATGCTCAGGCAAAGGCAAGAGTTTTTGAAAACCAGACTGAGAATGATCACTTTGTAGTAAACAAAGACTGTGAAAGATCCTGGGCATTAGCAAGATCCTGCCCAGCGGTCGTTGTGCCTTTTTCCAGAAAAGAGGCACTTGACTTTGGATGCTTCGTGAAGGATGATAAGATAGTTATTAAAGATCAGCAGGGAGAAGAGATAATTATCTGCGGAGCTGATGAACTTCAGATACCGGGGACCCATAATCTTGAAAATGCACTGGCAGCAGCTGCAATGTGTTATTTTGCGGGAGTGGCGCCGGAAGTTATTGCAAAAGGCCTCAGAGATTTTGAGGGTGTGGAGCACAGGATAGAATTTGTTTCCGAGATAAACGGAGTGAGATATTACAATGACTCAAAGGGTACCAATACGGATGCATCATCTAAAGCTATAGATGCACTTAAAGAGAACATAATCCTTATTGCCGGAGGCTATGACAAGAAGGAAGACTTCGGACCTTTTGTCAAAAACTTTGGCGGCAGAGTTAAACATATGTATTTGATCGGCGTTACAGCTCCGATCATAGCTCAGGCTTGTGAAGAGGCAGGCTATAAAAACTATACATTCAAAGAAAATATGCAAGAGTGTGTTCAGAGCGGATACGAACTGGCAGAGAAGGGAGATATAGTTCTTCTTTCACCTGCATGCGCAAGCTGGGGAATGTATAACAATTATGAAGAAAGAGGAAGACATTTTAAGGAATGCGTTAGAGCTTTGGGAGGAAAATAAATGTCAGACCGAAAAAACGGTGATTTTATTTTTATATTCACAGTAGCAATACTGGTATTAATAGGAACTGTAATGGTATTTAGCGCAAGCTACTATACAGCTTTGAATGCTGAGGGCGATGCATATTACTATTTGAAAAGGCAGATCATATGGGTCGCTATTGGGACTTTTGTTATGATAGTTGCCAGCAGGTTCCCTTATAAAGTGTACGGGATATGGGCTATGCCGATCATTTTAGTGGCAGGATTTCTGCTTCTTTTGGTGTGGACACCTTTGGGAGTAGAGATCAATGAGGCCAGAAGATGGATCGGTGTAGGAAGCCTCACCATTATGCCGGGAGAACTGGCAAAACCTGCAGTGGCGGTTTTTGTTGCAAAATATCTAAGCAGAAAGCCGGGGATCATAAAGGATTTTAAACAGGGAGTCCTTCCGACCTTGGCGGTAATGGTGGTTTTTGCAGGGCTCATAATGATGCAGCCAAGTATGAGTACTGCCATGACCCTTTGCGGTATCGTGATATTTATTATGATAGCAGCAGGTATGAAAATGTCTCATCTTGCAGGGCTTGGTATAGTAGGCGTATCAGCTGCGGTGGCTCTTGTTGCGATATCTCCATACAGAATGGTCAGAGCAACAAGCTTTTTAGATCCTTTTGCGGACCCTTTGGGAAGCGGATTCCAGGCGGTACAGTCTCTGCTGGCTCTTGGGTCAGGAGGATTATTTGGAGTAGGTCTTGGGAAGAGCATACAGAAAACGTTATATCTGCCGGAACCTATGAATGACTTCATATTCTCAATAATAGGTGAAGAACTGGGATTCATTGGATGTCTGCTAATAATCGCTTTATATATCGTTTTCATATGGAGAGGGATCCATATTGCAATAAATGCAAAAGATATGTTTGGGATGCTTTTGGCTACCGGTATAACATCTATGATAGCTATTCAGGTAGTACTGAATATAGCTGTAGTTACATCATCCATGCCTCCAACAGGAGTATCTCTGCCGTTTATCAGTTGGGGCGGAAGCTCTTTGGTAGTATTGATGGGATGTGCCGGTATCATGGTAAATATTTCAAAGAATTCAGTGCGGTATTAAACGAGGTGTAAAGTTGAAAGTAATAATGGCATGCGGAGGGACCGGAGGGCATATATATCCGGCTTTGGCAATAGCAGATACAATAAAAATGAAAAATCCGGAAGCGGAGATCATTTTCATAGGAACTCTTAAGGGGATGGAAAACGAGATAGTCCCGGCTCACGGCTATCAGATAAAGAATATTCCTGCACGCGGTATCAAAATGAAAAAGATTTGGAAAAATGTAAAAACTTTTAAAGATACTATGGAAGGGTATTCTCAGGCAAAGGCTATAATGAAAAGCTTTAAACCGGATCTTGTTATAGGAACAGGCGGCTATGTGTGCGGTCCGGTAGTAAGAGCTGCTCATAAACTGGGGATAAAGACTGCTATCCATGAACAGAACGCTTTTCCGGGAATGACTAACAAGCTGCTTTCAAAATATGCAGACAAGGTATTTTTGAGTTTTGAAGAATCCAGAAAATATTTTAAAAGAG
>JAFQKJ010000044.1 GCA_017397005.1 Bacillota bacterium | reverse complement strand
GTTTGAAAAGGTTCAAGTACTTAAGGTGGGGCATCACGGTTCTTCAAAATCTTCTTCTGAAGAATTCCTTTACGTGACTATGCCTGACTTCGCGATAATATCTGCAGGTGCAGACAATTCTTACGGCCATCCTCATGTTGAAACTATGGAACGGCTTGATGCTATAGGTGCGACAGTATATCAAACGATGAACAGCGGAACTATAGTGCTGAAGACAGACGGAAGCACTTACAGCTTTGACAGCAGCGGGTCTATAACAGTGACAGAGCCTTCAGATGATCCTACATATTCTACAGGAAGTTCCGGGGATACTTATCAGGACACTTCTGATCTTAGATACGCAGGAAATAAAAACTCTAAAAAGTTTCATTATATTTACTGCGGATCTGTAGAATCTATGTCTGAAAAGAATAGAGTGTATTTTGACAGCAGAGAAGAGGCTGTAAGCAGCGGATATGAGCCTTGCAGCAACTGTAAGCCGTAAAAGTGTGAGGTGAAGGATGGAACAATATGCAGTAAAGGGAATGAGCTGTGCTGCCTGCAGTGCCAGAGTTGAAAAGGCTGTGTCGGGAGTAAAGGGCGTAACCTCCTGTTCTGTAAGTTTGCTGACAAATTCTATGAGAGTGGAAGGAAACGCTTCGGCAGATGAAATAATAAACGCTGTACGAAATGCAGGATATGACGCATCCTGCCGAGGTGCGGGGAATGAAGCAGGGAACAATTCAGGATACAGTCTGGATCAGCTGGAGGATACAGAGACCCCTGTACTGAAACGAAGACTTATCGCTTCAATAGGATTCCTTGCGGTGCTCATGTATTTTTCTATGGGCAGTATGATGTTTGGATGGCCTGTTCCGGCGTTCTTTGAAAATAACTGCGTGGCAATGGGACTGCTTCAGCTGATCCTGGCGGGGATCGTGATGGTGATAAATCAGAAGTTTTTCATAAACGGATTCAGCGGTATCCTCCATAAAGCACCAAATATGGATACTTTGGTGGCACTGGGGTCTTCTGCAGCATTTGTTTACAGCACCGTGGCTTTATTTGCTATGACAGGAGCGCAGGTCAGAGGAGATGAAGCAGCTGCCATGTCGTATATGCACGAATTCTATTTTGAAGCGGCGGCTATGATACTGGCCCTTATCACCGTAGGCAAAATGCTTGAAGCCAGATCTAAAGGAAAGACCACCGATGCGCTTAGAAGTCTGATGGAAATGGCTCCTAAGACGGCGGCAGTGATACGAAACGGAGAAGAATCCTTGATCCCGGTGGAACAGGTGATAAAAGGAGATATATTTGTCGTTCGTTCAGGAGACAGTATCCCTGTGGATGGCATAATACTGGAAGGCAGCTGTGCTGTGGATGAGTCGGCACTTACGGGAGAAAGCATCCCTGTGGACAAGTCGGAAGGCGACCATGTATCTGCAGCAACGATAAATAAATCGGGATATATAAAATGTGAGGCTTTAAGGGTAGGAGAAGATACTGCTCTGTCTCACATAATACAGATGGTAAGCGATGCGGCGGCAACAAAGGCTCCTATTGCAAAAGCGGCGGATAAGGTGTCAGGTGTTTTCGTGCCGGCAGTTATAGGGATAGCTTTATTGACGATAGCTGTGTGGCTGATGCTGGGTGAAAGCATAGGTTTTGCTTTGGCAAGAGGTATATCTGTTCTTGTGATCAGCTGTCCTTGCGCTTTAGGGCTGGCAACCCCTGTTGCTATAATGGTGGGAAGCGGTAAAGGAGCAAAAAACGGGATCCTTTTTAAAACCGCTGTGTCACTTGAGCAGGCAGGAAGGACGGATATCGTAGTTTTGGATAAGACCGGAACTATAACGGCTGGGACTCCGGAGGTGACTGATATACTGCCGGCAAATGGTTTTTCTGAAGATGAACTTCTGAGGCTGGCGTATTCTCTTGAAATAAAAAGTGAACATCCTTTGGGAAGAGCCGTGGTAAAGACAGCTGAGTCTAGAGGAACCGGATGCATTGAGTTAAAAGACTTCAAAGTACTTCCGGGAAACGGCCTTGAAGGCAGTTTTGAAGGTGAGGAGTTTGCCGGAGGAAACTGTAAATTTGTGTCTGAAAAGACAAAGATCGATAAAGAAATCGAAGCTGCAGGGAACAGACTGGCAGAGGAAGGGAAAACTCCTCTGTACTTTGCTAAGGACGGCATCCTTGCGGGAATAATAGCTGTTGCGGATGTGATAAAAGAAGACAGTCCCCAAAGCGTAAAAGAACTTAAGGAAATGGGCATACATGTTGTAATGCTTACCGGTGATAATGAAAGAACTGCGAAAGCCATAGGTGAGCAGGTGGGTGTGGATGATATAGTTTCAGATGTACTCCCTGACGGCAAAGAAAGAGTTATAAAAAAGTTCATGGAAAAAGGCAGAGTAGCTATGGTGGGAGACGGTATAAATGATGCGCCGGCACTGACCAGAGCGGATATAGGGATAGCCATAGGTGCAGGCACAGACGTGGCTTTAGATGCGGCGGATATCGTGCTTATGAAGAACACCCTCATGGATGTTCCTGCAGCCATAAGGCTGAGCAGAGCTTCTTTGAGAACTATCCACCAGAATCTTTTCTGGGCTTTTATTTACAATATTATCGGTATACCGCTGGCGGCAGGTGTGTTTATCTCTGTTCTCGGATGGCAGATGAACCCTATGTTCGGAGCGGCGGCAATGAGCCTTTCAAGCTTTTGCGTAGTCAGCAATGCTCTTAGGCTCAATCTGTTTGATATGTATGATGCAGATAAGTTTAAGAAAAACAGGATGGAATATGTGAACGGTTTGATAGAAAGGGAGGAAGCAAAAATGGAAAAAACAATGAAGATCGAAGGTATGATGTGCATGCACTGTGAAGCAAGAGTAAAGAAGGTCCTTGAAAACCTTGACTGTGTTGAACAGGCAGTCGTAAGTCACGAAAAAGGAACAGCTGTTGTAGAACTCAAAGAAGGAGCAGATGCAGAAGTTCTTAAAAAAGCAGTGGAAGATCAGGATTACAAAGTGATCGAAATCTTATAATAAAATAGCCTGTTAAAAAAGTATCCGCTCTGAGATCTCTCAGAGCGGATTTTTATCGTATATATGATCGTAACGAATAGAACTTGCAAAACTAAAGTGATCTTCCCAGTTCGTAAACGTCTTTAAGTTCAGGAGCGTTTTTCATTGCGCCTTTGCCGTCCATACCTTTTATTTTTATGATCCCTTTGTTTTCCCATTTTGAATAGGATATGATCTGTGAATAGTTTGATACAGCGGTATCAAAAACTGCATCGTGTTCATCGAGTGCATTTAAAAGAAGGGCTGTATATTTAACATTGTATCCTTTTCTCAGGAATGCGTAGAATCTATCGATGGCAGCTTTGATCTGTGCGGTCAATGAGAACCAGTATATAGGTGAGGCAAATACTACCATATCAGCTTTCTCGAGTTCAGGATAGATTTGCTGCATGTCGTCTTTTCTGAAGCATACGCCGTCGTTTTTAAAGCATGATTCGCATGCGATGCAAGGCGCTATATCCATGCTTCCAACGTTGAATTTTGCAACTGTATGTCCGGCTTCCTGAGCGCCTCTGATGAATTCATCAGCCATGATTTCTGTATTGTCGTTTTTTCTAGGGCTTCCGTTTAAAACTAATATATTCATGCCATACCTCCTATATTTTTGCTAAAAATAATTTTATAATAAAAAATTATACTACGTTTAATATTTGTTTTCAATAAACTCTGAAATATGGGAGGGATAACATGGGGATTCATGTTGGTCTTAGCGACATAATAAAAGCAGAACAGGGACTTAAAAAAGTTTTGAACAATGTTCCGCTAATGAAGGATACTGTTCTGTCGGAAAAATACGATTGCAATGTTTATTTAAAAAGAGAAGATCTGCAGATAGTTCGTTCTTTTAAGATAAGAGGAGCATATAACAAGATGCATTCTCTTAATGAAGAAGAACTGGCAAGAGGCGTTGTCTGCGCAAGTGCGGGGAACCATGCTCAGGGAGTTGCTTTTTCCTGTAAAGAGCTTAAGGCTCAGGGCAAAATATTCATGCCTGTGACCACACCGAAGCAGAAGATCAATCAGGTAAAAAGATTTGGCGGGGATTATGTTGAAATAATCCTTGAAGGCGATACATTTGACGATTCAGCCAATGCGGCGGCGGCTTACTGTGAGAAGAATAATATGACTTTCATACATCCGTTTGATGATGAAAAAGTTATTGCAGGTCAGGGAACTGTAGGTCTTGAAATATTCAATGATGATGTAGGCAAGATAGATTATGTGTTTATGGCTATAGGCGGAGGAGGCTTGGCTTCCGG
>JAFQKJ010000043.1 GCA_017397005.1 Bacillota bacterium | reverse complement strand
GTTCAAACTGTCCTTCTCCAACTTTATTGTAAGCCATGAATACGTCATTCCAGATCTCAAGGAATGCTCCGCAGTCGCATGCAGGAGAACAATCAGGGCTGCATTTTTCTTTTCTGATAATAAACATTTCTGAGTCAGGTCCGCATGGTCCTGTGAGACCTGCAGGTCCCCACCAGTTATGTTTCTTTGGAAGGTAATATACATTTTCCGGTTTGATACCGCATTTTATCCAAAGCTGTGCAGATTCTTCGTCTCTTGGAGCATCTGCGTCTCCTTCGAACACTGATACTGCGAGCTGATCTGAAGGGATACCAAGGTATTCTTCGCTTGTGAGGAACTCATAGCTCCACGGGATCATTTCTTCTTTGAAATAGTCGCCTAATGACCAGTTGCCCAGCATTACAAAGAATGTGCAGTGTGAAAGGTCACCAACTTCATCAATATCACCTGTACGAACGCACTTCTGTACGTCTGTAAGACGTGTTCCTTCAGGATGCTTTTCACCGAGAAGGTAAGGAACCAGCGGATGCATACCTGCAGTTGTGAATAATACTGTAGGATCGTTTTCCGGGATCAGTGATGCTGAAGGGATTATTTTATGGCCTTTGCTTTCAAAGAATTTTAAGTATAACTCTCTTAAATTTTCACTTGTCATCTGTTTCATGTTATTAACCCTTTCTGAAAAGTTTATTATATTTTTTACTGTAACCGAATATTTTATTGGAATTTAAATTACTTTTCATTCGTAGGTAAATATTTTATCATAACTGATTGTCACAGTCAACGCATCCAAATGAGGCTGAAGAATAAAAAAACACGTGTTTTCACACGTGTTTTTTGTGGCGGAGAAGGAGGGATTCGAACCCTCGCACCAGTTATCCCAGCCTAACGGTTTAGCAAACCGTCCTCTTCAGCCACTTGAGTACTTCTCCATAGTGCCTTCATTCAGCTATACCAGTTTACAATAAAACCATATGAATGTCAAGGCGGTTTTTATAGGATACAAAGAAAAACAGAGCAGAAGAAACCTCTTCCGCTCTGCTGTTTATTCTTTAAGTTTTTTATAAATATCTTGCGATCATTGTTGCGATCTCAGCTCTTGTTGCTGTTCCCTGAGGGTCTATGTTTCCTTCAGGCGTTCCTGAAATGATGCCCTTTTCTACAGCCCATTTTACAGCATCCTGTGCATAATCAGATACTGCTTCGCTGTCGCCAAATCCCGAAATATCCACATCGCTTACGACAAATTCAAGATGAGCCGGTGTAAATACAGGTGTTTCTTCGTCCTGTTTGAGAACTCCTTCTTTAAACTGCGCATATCTGTAAAGGAATGTCGCAAACTGTTCTCTTGTAACGTTGAGATCCGGTGCAAATCCTTTATCGCTTATACCGTTTGCTATGCCGTTTTGAGCCGCCCAGATAACTGCATTTTTGTACCAGTCAGCAGTAAGATCGTTGAACGGTGAATGCAATGTCGGTGTTTCAGACCCATGCATCTTCCAAAGGATAGCCGCCATCATAGCACGAGTACATGTGCTGTTCGGAGCAAACATATCATTGCCCACACCGCTCATGATGCTCTGATCACTTACAAAATCTACTGAGTCAAAGAACCAGTCATTTTCACTTACGTCTGAATAATCTCGAATGTTTGATACGGAATCTTTCACCACAACATCAACATAAGCTGTGCTTATAAGGTCTGAATTCTTTGTATAAGCGGTTTCCTGTACAGACTTATATTTGTTTTCAGGTATCTTGTATTTCAATACCAGTCCATCATAAGCCTGATATACTTTCAGTTTAGCTTTTCCTGTAGTTGCGCTTGTTACGATCTCAGCTATGCTTGGATCCACAGGTTCTCCTGTTTCATCATCCAGGATCTCCCAGGTCCCCCAGGAAGACTGAAAACCGTAATAAGGCACATTTTCTTCATCAAAACCGTCAACTGTAATATCTATAAGATAATACTCTCCTCCTACAGGTACCTGAATAGTATTTTCTCTGAGCTGAACTTTAATGTCAGTTACCCATACTTTCCTCAGCGGTGTAAGAGGTTCATAATCTCCAACAGATATATCTGTTGAATCTCCTTCAGATTCTACAAATGCTCCGGTAACAGACATCGGTTCGTTATAACCGATATATTCTATGGCTTCAGCCGCAGTTAAGGCTGTAGGTTTATATGTATTTCCATCCTCTCTGCCTGGAGTACCATAAGAATAAATTTTACTCAACCAAAGTTCATCCGCTAAAGTTCCGTCATCCATGGATTCAAGAACAATGTATCCATGACTTCCTTCATAACCGTCTATAGTTCTGTTGTCAGCACGGTCTTTCAAATTCTTTGCAGCATTCGTGCCGTCTTTATCATTTCCAAATACTGTTATAAAGGATCTGTGATTATAATCTGCAGTGGTCATGTCAAGTATTGTTGCATCATCATCATAATATGTGCCGCACATAGACAGGACAGCCACCTTGTATGATATTCCCACAGGGCAGTCATAATCCATTGAGAAAGATATCATCTCACTCTCAGACTTCACATTTGCCCTTGTTCTAGGCGGCACCTGTATAGATGTACTTGTTGTGTCGCTTATACTCTCATTATGAGAAATACTGTCAGAAGTACTCTGACCGAACATTTCAGAAAAACTGAAGTTATATGCAAGCCTCAGTGCCATACTCATTTCCGCAACTTCGCTAAGACCAAGTTTTCCGCTGATGGTAAAATCTCCTCCAGCAGAATTTGTCATAGTTGTGCTTGATGAATTTGTCACAGTATTTGTGGTACTGCTGCCTGAAGTATGCCCTATGGATTTCTGGAATGATGCATAATCTTCTTTAGACTCATTGTCAAAGCTGCTCAATGTAGTCTCCACATCCGGATCTCCACCGGTCATATTCGCTGTAGTATAAGGTTCTTTATCGATCAAAGGCACCAGACAGAAATCATAAAAAACTATACCCATAGTATTATATCCATATTTAAAAGTTCCGCCATATGCATCGCTGGTGGATACCGATGTGTAAAACACTGTCTGTGCTTGTGAATCCTCTGCATCAGAGCCTAAAGATATAGCTTCATGGCGATCCAGAAAATCCTCAGCTTCCGCATTTCTGTTTCTCAGCCCTGCCTGATTCTCTAGCATTTTATAAACAGCATCATCAAAGGAATCAGCCATACAAATACCTGTGCTCCTTGTTATTATATTGCTGTCATTATTTCTTGTTACTTTATTTGAAAAATCCGCAACAAGATCCGTGTACACTCCACTTCCAAAGTCTTTATCAAATCCTCCGCCTTCCCAATCCCAGTAAGTATTAGAATTACCTTTATAGATCTGATATGCCAGCTGACTCCAGCGGCTTAAGTTTTCATTATTGTATACTGCTGCCTTGTACAGCATTTCAGCATCAGCTATGTTTAAACGCTTATAGCTGTTCTTGAACATATCATAATAATTAGTAACAGGCTGTCCTATGCCATTTCCATCTCCGTCATAACTTTCATAAATCTGTATATCTGTCACTTGGTCTGAAATTGGCACGTATTCATTCTCAGGCAGATCACTGTTTATAGCAAAAACCATATCTTCAAGTTCAAGAGATCCCTTTGTATTAATATGCACTTCTGCATAATATTCTACTTTTGCAGTTCCTGCAGGCAGGATCACGTTGCCGGATGAATAGTCATAGCTTGCATGCGCCACCCAGTAAGTAGATGTGTTTTTATTATATTTACCTGTCGACAGCTCATTTCCATCTTCATCATAGCACTTTGTTCTCAGCAAAGGTTCTACTGTACGGCTGCCGTTTGCTCCTATATGTACAGTTGCCACATAGCTTAAATATCCGTCGTCAGCAAGTTTACGTTCATCTTCATTCAATATTACCGTAACCTTGTTAGAGATAGTTTTACTCTTTTCTGTTATATCGCCGCCTGCCAGATTCTGACCGAATTCCCAATTAGTATATCCGTCATTTAAAACATTTCCATAAGTCGCGGATCTTTCTGTTCCTGCATATGCCGGTTCAAAAATAAATGCTGAAGACAGCACCAACATGACAACTAAAGCCAATGTCAATACCGGTATAAGTACAAATTTTGCTATCCTGCTTTCCATAAAATGCTCCTTTCTTATCTCTTTTTTCTAAACGATTTGATTTTATCTGAAACCTCTTCCAATTCTTCTTTTGAAAGGTCCGGAAGATTTTCAAGTTTTTCCATGAACAAAGAGACACTTTCGTCTTTTTGCCCTCTTATAAATTCTGTATAGTACGAAACCACGACTCCGGTTATCATCGCTACCATCACTATGCCTGACATAGAAACAAGCACCGTAATTATGCGTCCCAAAGGAGTTACCGCATAAAGGTCTCCAAAACCTATAGTTGTGGATGCCACATAAAGGTACCAGAATCCGTCTCCGATATCCTCTATTCCCGGTTCGATGAACCTAAGAGTAAATCCCGCCGCACACAGAAGTATTATAAATCCCCAGAATATCCTGTCAGCATGTGTAGCTTTTATAATAAACAAAACTCTTCTAAGCGCTTTCATGTTTCTTACCTCCAAAGAAATCAGGAATAACCGCTGCAAGGAATGCCGCTCCTATAAGGTAAAGCAGGCAGTCAACAGGGAAGCAAAGCATCAGGAGCATTGCTACAGCAAATGGTTTTCTCATTACCGTTGTCATTACAGCCGCACAGGCAACTGCACAGGAGAACACAGGATCTATAGGCATTACCGCTGCGCAGGCAAAGCCCGCTGCAACTCCGGCAAAAATAGCAGGGAAGAAATGCCCTCCGCGCCATCCTGTACACAGACATATATTAATAAGTATCATTTTAACACCGGCTATAGCAAACAGCATAGCGCCGGAATAGAGGGCGTATTCTTCTATCAATATCTCCATTTCTTTTTCCCCGGAGAACATTGCTATAGGGAAGAATATACCGATCGCCCCAAGAACAGCACCGCCGGCAACAGCGATGATGAATCTCTTTTCTTTAAAAGGTCCTACGATTTTTTCTATTACCTTTTCACTGGCTTTAAACAGCCATCCATACAGGACACCTATCAGCACAACAGGGAACATCAGCAGGATGTCATATCTGTCAATGCTGGTGCTTTCAAACCTAGGCAGTCCTGCTCCCGGTCCAAAGAACCTGCCCAACAGCATGCATACTGCAAGTCCGCCGAAAATAGCACAGAATGTCGCAAATATTTTAACGCCTTTCGGCAGTTTCATTTCTTTATTTGAGTATATATCCTCTTCCACCGGCATCACGAATCCGAAAAGAGGTGATCCGAAAAGTACAGAAAGTGTAGCTGCAATACCTACGTCCGCCAGTTCCGGCAGAGTTTTTCTTGCGAACTTTAGATTGTCTCCTACCCAGCAGCAAAGACCCACAATAACACCGGTCAGTCCTGCTTCAGGTCCAAGCGCGCCACCGAAAAGCAACGGCAGAAGAGCTGCCAGAAGCATTCTTGGCACATGGGAATAATCATATGTACCGGTTGCCTTGAAAGTCCCTATAACATATTCCAGTTCTTCAGGACATGGGCCGTACTTTTTCTGCATGAGGCCCACTATAACTCCACCGGCTGCACATAACAGCAATGGATAAATCATGTTTAAGGTACCCTCTCCCATAGCTCCCGGGATCTGATGCCAAAGAACATCTATACCCAAATTCATGACTCTGAGGAATATCCATATTATCGCACCTATTACCCCGCCCATTACTGCGGAGAATATGAACATTATAAATACATTTTTAGCTTTCATTGTTTCGTTTTTCCTTATTTCCGGCTTGTGTTCTTTGCTCTGAATATTTTTTATAATTTTAGCACAATACCCTAATGTTTTCAAACCCCACAAAAAAACAAAAGACATACACTTTCGTGTATGTCTTTTTCTGGCGGAGAAGGTGGGATTCGAACCCACGGTCCCTTTCGGAATCACTGGTTTTCAAGACCAGCTCCTTAAACCACTCGG
>JAFQKJ010000042.1 GCA_017397005.1 Bacillota bacterium | reverse complement strand
GTTCCATATGCCTGTATACGCTACAAGAGATACTGTAGTGAATTTCAATGACCGTATCTGTCAGTTCAGGATCATGGAAAATCAGCCTAAGATAAATTTCGTTGAAGATGACCTTGAAGGAGAAACAAACAGAGGCGGATTCGGGAGTACGGGAGTGGAATAAGTATAATAATGAGATAGAAAAGCTCTCTTCGAAAAATGATCGAAGAGAGCTGATTCTTTTATTCTTTATTAATATAAATTAGTTTACATTTCTTTTTAGCAATAATCATACCTATTGCTGCACAAATCAGAAAACTTAAACCTCCAAAGAGCACCATTATTTTACCGTATAGATCCCAAAAGTCGGCAGTTTTTGCGAAGACTACCCAGGCGCTGTTTTCGGTTCCGTTATAATTAACATTTATGGGACGTGCACATATATAAATGCCTTTCATAAATCCTAAAGGTTTTTCATATTGACACGAAAGATCCCCGTTACCTGATCTATAAAGCTGTGTGCAGGATTCAAAACGATTTAAGTCATCGGAAAAACCGCTTGTATTCATTAATCTAAAATCATCTTTAAAAAAGAAAAAATTCTTAATAGTTCCTGTATAGGTGGAGGATGTGTCAGGAGCAGATATTTCATACAGCATCTTATCCGGGAGTTCATCATATTCAATACTATCGTATTCGGCTAAAACATCATAAATATCATCGTAATTATCTTCAGATACATATGAAGAGATTTCTATTTTACCCGGAAGAACCAAAATATCGTTGTTTTTGACTGCGTCAGTAACGCTGATTCTGTATGAATATACTTTGTCAATTTCAAAAGGAGTTACAGTTTTTTCTTTAATAGATATATATTCATCATTTGTAAGACCTGATACAAATCCGTTTCCTTCTTCGTTATCACCTACAAAGTAAATTGTATCATTAAGCCAAATTGGGTCGCCTTTGTCGTTTCTGATTGAGAAAGTAACGTTATGTTCATATTCTACATCGAATGCTTTTTTAAATGATTCATTAGAGAAAGTAAGTGCAAAATCTTCAACAGCAGGGAGCATTTCATTTACATCTTTAATAAATACGGCTTCTTCTTTATCCTTAATGTTTTGAAGATATATGGCGATAAATACTGACATAACTACAGCCCAAACTGCAATCATAATACCAATGTATTTTATATATGTATTTCGTTTTATATTACCCATAACGCTGTCCTCCTTACTCTGCTGAATTTATTATGAATAATTATAACACAAAATAAGGCCTTATACAAAAACATAAGGCCTTAAATACCTATATAACTATTTTTCGTTATCTGCGATCATGCTTTTAAGCTTTTTAAGGGCTGCGTCAAGACCGCCGATCTCATCTATAAGTCCTATCCTTACGGCGTCTTTGCTGCTTAGGATAGTGCCTACATCATTTGCTATCTCATCTGTCTCGTTCATGAGACGCTTTATTTCTTTTCTGTCGGCTGCAGAATTTCTTGTTATAAAATCAACAACTCTGTCTTGTATTTTTCTGAAATAGTTATATGTCTGTTCCGCTCCGATAACGGTCCCGCTCATACGTATAGGATGCAGAGTCATAGTGCCTGATTCGGCAATAAAGGTGTATTTGCTGGAAACAGCAAGAGGTATGCCAATACTGTGTCCTCCTCCTAGAATAAGGGATACTGTAGGTTTTGTCATGGTTGCTGTCAGCTCTGCTATGGCAAGTCCAGCTTCCACATCGCCGCCTACTGTGTTGATGACTGTTAAAAGCCCCTTTATTTTAGGGTTTTCTTCTACAGCTATAAGCTGAGGTATGATGTTTTCATATTTTGTGGTTTTATTGTCCTGAGGAAGCGTATTATGTCCTTCGATCTGACCTATTATAGTCATGTACTGGATTTCTGTACTGAAATCAAATACATTTATTGGTGTTCCGAAATTATCCACATTTTCTTTTACCTCACTGGTATTGTTGTTCTCCTTCATTGCCAACCTCCTGATGTAAGATGACACCGATCAAAAATCGTCGGTGGATTCAAATATAATTATATCCGTTCCTATTTTTTTTATTAATGACCAAGGTATCTCTACCTGATTTGAACCAAAAGAAGAGAAAAATCTGCCTGAATTTCTGAAGTCTCTTACCTGAAGGGCGCGGATCTTGCCGTATTTTTCATCAATGATAAGTTCTGCATCCGCAAGCCTTCCGAAACGTTCTCCGTCATTAAGATTGACTATTTCTTTTTCTCCGATCTCGCTTAATCTCATACATACATCCTCCTTTGTAAAAATATACTTAGATGAGGTGAATATTATGATAGATATGAAGGATGAACTGCTGTTTGATTTTTCAATAAACAGCTCAAGAGTGCTGATAACGGATAAACTGGCTTTGATAGATAATGTCATAAGAATAGTTGACTTTACAGATTCCGTCATAGTAATACAGAACGGTAAAAAATCCTACACTTCAATAAAAGGAAATGATTTGACCGTATCAAGTTTTAGGGAGAGCAGGATAATATGTACCGGCAGGATAGAGTCAGTTGAATTTATTAAACCGGAAAGCAAGAAGGAATGACATGAGAGAAGAACTGACGATATTAATAGAAGGCCTTGAAATACATAAACTCTTAGACCGGCTTAACAGCGAAGGTGTGGCATTAAAGGGCATCAGATACATTTCAAGAGAAAAAGTACAGTTTATATGCGCGAAAAAAGATATTCATATAATAGACAAGTTTGCAAGAAATAAATATCTTATAACAATACAGGAAGAAAAAGGTCCTAAAACAAAGCTTACAAAACTTAGAAACAGAAAAACTACGATAGCAGGGGTGATACTGTTCATAGCGGTGATCGTATACCAGAGCCTTTTTATATGTAAAATAGAGATCAACGGTTTGAATAATATAAATGATGAAGAAGTTTGCAAAGTGCTTGAGGACAACGGTGTATTCATTGGGTGCAGAAGGGGAAATTATGATCTCGAAGCCATAGAATATGACATGTTCGACAGAGTGAAAGGTATTGCCTGGATGGAGCTGCATGATGATGGCGGGATAGTTACTGTGGATATAGTTGAATCCGTTAAAGTGGATATAACTGAAGAAAAAGAGCCTCAGCATATCATAGCCGAAAAAGAAGGGTATATAGAAGAGGTCATTGCAAAAGAGGGCAGGACAGCAGTAGAAAAAGGCCAGTTTGTAAATCAGGGAGACATACTTATAAGCGGAGAAATTCAAAACAGAATGGATGAGACTTTGTATCGCTATGTATCCGCCGAGGGGCAGGTATACGCAAGATGTATATATGCATTTACAGATACAGAGAATATAGTTATAGAAGAAGAAGTTAGAACAGGGAAATATTTTCCGGGCGTATATTTTCGCTTCGGAGATTTTGTATTTGATTCTTCCTGTTTTATGAATTCTTTTAAAAACTATTTTGTAAATGAACGGACATTGATAGATATAAAAATCCCTTTGCCGGTAAAAATATCACTTATAGGAATAAATGAGACTGCATATAAAGAAAGGGCTCGAAGCCTGCCTGAGATCGAAAGATATGCTGAGATAGAAATGCTGAAAAAGCTAAAAAAAAATATAGGGGATACAGGCAGAATAGTAAAGAAAGATTTGCAGTTTAAGGAAGAAGAAAATATAATAGAAATAACTGGAATATTCGAAGTTATCGAAGAAATCGGAGGAGAGGAACCCATAATATATGAACGAACTGAAGATCAGGATAGATGATGCGGAACTTATAAACAAAATATTCGGAAGTCTTGACAGGAATATCAATATCATCGAAGAAAGCTTTGGAGTAGAGATAAGAGAAAGAAACGACATGATAAATATATCCGGAGACAGATGTCAGGAAGCCGGAAAAGTAATGCACGATCTTATCGATATAATAAAAGCCGACGAAAATATAGATGTTCAGAAGATCAACTATGTCATAGCCCTCAATTCAGAAGGCAAGACATACAAAGAAACTCAGCTTTCAAACAGCATTATCTGTTTTACTCATAAAGGAAAACCTATAAAACCAAAGACACTGGGACAGGCAAATTATGCGAAAGCTATCAAATCACACGACATAGTATTCGGTATCGGCCCTGCAGGAACAGGAAAAACATATATTGCTGTGGCTCTGGCTGCTTCTGCTTTTAAAAATAGAGAAATAGAAAAGATAATACTGACAAGACCTGCTGTGGAAGCGGGAGAAAAGCTGGGATTTTTGCCGGGAGATCTTCAGGAAAAAGTAGATCCTTATCTCAGACCGCTTTATGATGCGTTATACGACATACTGGGTCGTGAAAATACTGCAAGATTAAAAGAAAAGGAAGTTATAGAAGTTATACCTCTCGCTTATATGAGAGGGCGTACTTTTGATAATGCTTTTATCATTCTGGACGAGGCTCAGAACACCACTAAAGAACAAATGAAAATGTTCCTTACAAGACTTGGCTTCGGCTCGAAAGTCGTAGTGACCGGGGATATCACTCAAACTGACCTTCCTAAAGGAAAAAAATCAGGCCTCAAACAGGCAATGCAGATCCTTACGGATATCAAAGGCATAAAATTCTGTTTCCTAAAGGCGCAGGACGTTGTAAGGCATGACCTTGTCAGAAGGATAATAGAAGCTTACGAAAGACTGAGCGCGGAAGAAGATACGGAGGAATAATATGCTGCTGGAATTAAATGATGAAAATATACAGGAAGCTTCACTTATAGAGCTTATGAAAAAAGCAGGAGAACTGTGCCTTGAGCATGAGGGTATCCCTAATGATGATGAAAGCACTGAAGTCAGCCTGTCGTTCGTAACAAAAGAGGAAATAAGAGAGATAAACCATCAGTATAGAGATAAAGATGCTGTTACAGATGTGCTGTCATTCCCTCAGTATGAGTCTCAGGAGGAAATGCTTGCAGAGGAATATCTTTGCATGGGAGATGTTATGATCTGCCCTGAAAAGGCCGCTGAGCAGGCAGAAGAGTACGGTCACTCATACGAAAGAGAAATGGTTTATCTTATGGTGCACAGCATGTTCCATCTTTTAGGATATGATCATATGACCGAAGAAGATAAACAGGAAATGCGTGAAAAAGAAGAAGCTGTAATGGAAGAAATGGGTATAACGAGGTAACTATGGATTATAAAAAACTTTATGATTTGGCTTTAGATGCTACAAAAAACGCATATACACCTTATTCTCATTTTAATGTAGGTGCTGCGCTCCTTACAGAAGAAGGGACCGTATATACCGGCGTTAACATAGAGAATTCTTCTTATGGCGGCACTATATGTGCTGAAAGGACTGCTATGGTAAAAGCGATTTCGGAGGGACATCGCAGGTTCAAAGCTTTAGCAGTTGCAGCTGTCAGCGAAGGCAAGGAACATACATCAAGTCCCTGCGGCATATGCAGACAGTTCATTTTTGAATTCGGAGATGATATAGATATCATATTCGGTTCTGACAGAGATAATTTAGAAGTATATAAAATAAAAGATCTGCTGCCGGCAGGCTTCAGACTGTAATACGAAAGGATAAATGATGAGATCAGGTTTTATCGGTATAGTTGGAAGACCGAACGTTGGAAAATCAACACTGTTAAATGCAATTTTAGGAGAAAAAATAGCCATAGTTTCTGATAAGCCTCAGACTACAAGAAATACTATAAGAGGTATTTATACCGAAGATGATGCTCAGATGGTATTTATGGATACACCGGGTATACATAAACCGAGAAACAAACTTGGCGAGTATATGACTAATGCAGCTATCCATACATTTAATGATTCTGAAGCTATAATCTTTATCGTTGACGACAAACTCAGTGCAGGTCCTGGGGACAAATACATCGTGGATCTCCTTAAAGAAGTGGATACACCTAAGATCCTTGTTATAAACAAAGTTGATACGATGACTCCGGATGGATATAAAGAAATATATGATGAATATGACGAACTGGATCTTTTCGACAATATCATAGGTATTTCTGCTAAAGAGGACCACAATGTAGGCCTTCTCGTTAAAACGCTTATGGATTATCTGCCTGAAGGCCCGTTTTTCTTCCCGGCGGATATGATAACAGATCATCCTGAAAGGTTCATAGTTTCAGAAATCATAAGAGAGAAAATGCTCCACTATTTAAAAGATGAACTTCCTCATGGTGTAGCTGTTGAAATAGAGTCATTTAAAACAGAGAGAAATCTTGTGAAAATAGGAGCTGTGATCTATTGTGAAAAGAAATCCCACAAAGGAATGATCATCGGTAAAGAAGGTAAAAAGCTTAAAGGCATAGGTAAAAGCGCAAGAATGGATATCGAATCTCTTCTTGGAGCAAAGGTATTTCTTGAACTTTGGGTAAAAGTAAAGGAAAACTGGCGTGACAGCGATGTTATGCTTTCAAACTTTGGATATAAAGATGAATAAGTTGTTGTTGTATGTAAAACGGTAAAATTTATGCAGGTCCACACTAAAGGTATAATCCTAAAAAAAGTTAAAATAATGAATGATAAGCGTATGCTGTCTGTTTTTACCGAGAAATACGGAAAGATCTCAGTAGCAGTTAATAATGGCAGCGGAAGAGGCAAAGTGAAGTCAGCTTTGGCTTATAAGCCTTTCACTTTAGGAAATTATGAGCTGTACAAAGTGAGAGACAGTTTTCGCCTTGGAAAAGGTGAGACTATCAAAAGTTATTATAAAATAGGCGAGGATGTTGATAAGTATTTCGAAGCTTCTTATGTTCTTGAATTTACCAATAAGCTTCTGATAGAAAACGAGCCTGCGCCGGGTATATTTAATTTGCTTTCGGATTACTTTGAAATACTGGAAAGAAGGACGAAAGAATATTCGTTTTTGACTCTTGTATATCAGATCAAAGCCATTCAGATGTGCGGATATATGCCTCAGCTTACAGAGTGTGTCTCCTGCGGCAAAAAAAACACTGACTTTTTATTCTATATTGAGGGGGGCGGGGCAATTTGCCGTGACTGCGCACAAGATAATGGATTGATTTATAAATCAGATTTTGATATAATAGAAAAAATTGTGTTCATTTCCAGAAACTCCATCAGAGATATGGAAAAAATTTACTTAGAGACGGATTCTTTAGAAAAGATGAAATCTCTTATTCGTGGTTATACGAAATATCATCTTGATATTTCAGATCTTAAAAGCGAACAGATGTTCAAATGTTAAGGGAAAGGATAATAATATGGAGATTACATTACAGAAAATCGAACTGGTTAAAGACAGGACCGGTGTAAGCTACAAAGAAGCTAAAGAAGCTCTTGAACAGACAGAGGGCAATGTCATAGATGCCATCATCTATATCGAAGAAAAAGCTATTGAAAACGAAGAATCAAAGATCTCAGCTGATAAAAAAGAGATCCTTGAAAAAATCAAAGCTGTAGTTAAAAAAGGTAATGTTACTAAAATTCAGTTCAAAAAAGGCGATCAGGTCATTCTCAATGTGCCTGTAACAGCAGGTGCTATAGGAACAGTTATATTCCCGCTTCCTGTTATAACAGCGGCTGTTGCGGCTATCGCGGCAAAATGCAGCATTGAGATAATCAAAGATGACGGCGAAGTTGTTGATATCAACGAACTTTCCGGCGGCAGGATCGAAAATATCAGGGATAAAACAGAAGATATCATAGTCAATATCGGCGAAAAAGCAGGGGATGCTTTTGATGATATCAAAATCAAAGCCGGCGACGCATACGAAAATGTAAAGTACAAGGCTGCAGAAAGAAAAGAAAGAAAAGCACAGGAAAAAGAAGATGACTTTGAATTTGAAGTTAAGGAAGACTGTGACTGCTGCTGCGACTGCGAGATCGAATGTGAAGTCGAATATGCTGTCGAAGATGATAAAGATCCTGAAGAAAAACAGGAATAAAAAATCATATAACAAAGTTAAGGAGCAAGAAAAATGGCAAGAGAGTTTACAATGGATAAGATCGTATCACTGGCAAAGGGAAGAGGATTTGTATTCCCTGGTTCAGAAATTTACGGTGGCTTAGCTAACACATGGGATTATGGTCCACTTGGTGTTGAGCTTAAAAACAACGTAAAAAAAGCATGGTGGAAAAAATTCATCCAGGAGTCAAAATACAACGTTGGTTTAGACGCTGCGATCCTGATGAACCCTATGACATGGGTGGCTTCCGGTCATGTAGGCGGATTCAACGATCCTATTATCGACTGCAAAAGCTGTAAATCCAGATTCCGTGCTGATAAGCTTATCGAAGAATATGTTAAAGAAAACAATATAGAAGGCGTTTCAGTTGACGGCTGGTCAAACGAAAAGCTTGAAGCATATATTGCTGAAAACAATATTCCATGCCCAGACTGCGGTAAATCAGACTTCACAAGTATAAGACAGTTCAACCTTATGTTCAAAACTTTCCAGGGTGTAACTGAAGATTCAAAAGCTGAGATCTTCCTCAGACCTGAAACTGCACAGGGTATCTTTGTAAACTTTAAAAACGTTCAGAGAACAACTAGAAAGAAACTCCCGTTCGGTATAGGACAGATAGGTAAATCCTTCAGAAACGAAATAACACCGGGCAACTTCACATTCAGAACAAGAGAATTCGAACAGATGGAACTTGAATTCTTCTGTAAACCTGGCGAAGACCTCGAATGGTTCCAGTACTGGAGAGAAAAATGCGTATCATGGCTTCTTTCACTGGGTATTGCTGAAGAAAGCATCAGACTCAGAGACCACGAACAGGAAGAACTCTCACACTACAGCAACGCTACAACAGATATCGAATTCATGTTCCCGTTTGGTTGGGGTGAATTATGGGGTATTGCTGACAGAACAGATTTTGACTTAAAACAGCATACTATTCATTCAGGAGAAGACATGGTTTATGTAGATCCTGAAACAAATGACAAATATACACCATACTGCATCGAACCTTCTCTCGGAGCTGACAGAGTTACTCTGGCATTCCTCGTAGAAGCTTATGATGAAGAAACTCTTACAAATGACAAGGGACAGACAGATACAAGAGTAGTAATGAGATTCCATCCTGCTCTCGCACCTTTTAAGGCTGCTGTTCTTCCGCTTCAGAAAAAACTCAGTGCTGAAGCAGAAAAGCTTCATGAAGAACTTTCTAAGTACTTCATGGTAGATTTCGATGTGACAGGAAGTATCGGAAAACGTTACAGAAGACAGGACGAGATCGGTACTCCATACTGCATCACATTTGACTTTGATTCACTGGAAGACAACTGCGTGACCATCAGAGAAAGAGACTCTATGGAACAGATCAGAATTCCTATCGATCAGGTCAAAGGCTTTATCGAAGAAAAACTTGCTTTCTAAAATAAGCCCTAAAAACATTTCCAGGAAATATTTAAACTTGTATTTCTTTTCAGATACTAAACAAATCAACACAATCTAGGAGGATTAATTATCATGGGAAAACAGTACGTATTTGCTTTTGAAGAAGGTAATAAAGACCAGCGTAATCTGCTTGGCGGTAAAGGAGCCAACCTCGCTGAAATGACTAATATCGGTCTTCCTGTACCTCAGGGTTTCACTATTACCACAGAAGTATGTACAAGATACTATGAAGAGAACAAAACAATAGGCGCAGACATCCAGGAACAGATCGCTAAGAATCTTGCATTACTGGAAGAAAAAACAGGAAAGAAATTAGGCGGAGTAGAAAATCCACTTCTCGTATCAGTTCGTTCCGGCGCTCCTATATCAATGCCTGGTATGATGGATACTGTGTTAAACTTAGGTTTAAATCACGAAACAGTTGAAACAGTATCAAAACTTACAGGAAATGAAAGATTTGCATACGACAGCTTTAGAAGATTCATCCAGATGTTCTCAGACGTTGTTCTTGAAATCTCAAAGAGCAAATTTGATGCTATTTTCGATGCTAAGAAAAAGGAAAAAGGTTATGAATTCGATTTTGAGCTTCATCCTGAAGACCTTAAATTAATAATTGAAGATTATAAAAAACTCGTTAAATCAGAAAAAGGATTTGACTTCCCATTAGATCCTAAAGATCAGCTTGATATGGCTATCGAAGCTGTATTCAGATCATGGAATAACGAAAGAGCTATCCTTTACAGAAAGATAAACGGTATCTCCGACAGTCTCGGCACAGCTGTTAACGTACAGTCAATGGTATTCGGAAACATGGGAGATACATCAGGAACAGGCGTAGCTTTCACAAGAAGCCCGTCCGACGGCGAAGCTAAGATCTTCGGTGAATTCCTCGTAAACGCACAGGGTGAAGACGTAGTAGCAGGTATCAGAACACCTCAGCCTATTTCAGAACTCGAACAGTCATTCCCAGAAGTTTATAAAGACTTCATGAGAATCTCAGGAATCCTCGAAAATCACTATAAAGATATGCAGGATATGGAATTCACAGTAGAAAGAGGCAAACTCTACATGCTTCAGACAAGAAACGGTAAGAGAACTGCTGCTGCTGCTGTAAAAATAGCTGTAGACATGGTTAACGAAGGCCTTATCGACAAGAAAACTGCTGTTAAGAGAGTTGATCCTTCAATGATCGATCAGCTTCTCCACCCAACATTCGATACAAAAGAACTTAAGAAAGCTATGAAGCTCGCTTCAGGTCTTCCTGCATCACCTGGCGCTGCATCAGGTCAGATCTACTTCAATGCTGAAGATGCTGCTGCTGCTAACGAAGCCGGACAGAAAGTTATCCTCGTAAGAATGGAAACATCTCCTGAAGATTTAGCAGGTATGGTCGCTGCTGAAGGTATCCTCACAGCAAGAGGCGGTATGACATCACACGCTGCTGTAGTAGCCAGAGGAATGGGTAAATGCTGCGTATCAGGATGTTCTGCTGCTGTTATCGATGAAGCTGCTAAAACAGTTACATTCGGAATCGATACATATCATGAAGGCGACTTCATTTCATTAGACGGTACAGCCGGAGATGTATACGAAGGTAAAGTTGGAACTATCGAACCTGAACTTTCAGGCGACTTCGGAACGATCATGCAGTGGGCTGACGAGATCAGAACACTCAAAGTAAGAACAAATGCTGACAACCCAAGAGATGCTGCTGTAGCTATCAAGTTTGGTGCTGAAGGTATAGGTCTCTGCAGAACAGAGCACATGTTCTTCGAAGAAGACAGAATTCCAAACGTAAGAAGAATGATCCTTGCTGATACAGTAGAAGAAAGAAAAGCTGCTTTAGAACTCTTACTTCCATATCAGAAAGAAGACTTCAAGGGAATTTATCAGGTAATGGGAGAACTTCCGGTAACTATCAGATTACTTGACCCACCTCTCCATGAATTCCTTCCACATACAGATGAAGAAATTAAGATCTTATCCGAACAGATCGGCGTTCCTGCAGAAAAGTTAGCTGCTAAAACAGCGGAACTGCACGAATTCAACCCAATGCTCGGTCACAGAGGATGCAGACTTGCAGTTACATATCCTGAAATCAGTGAAATGCAGGCAGAAGCTATCATGATGGCTGCTATCGAAGTTTCAAAAGAAACAGGTAAGGACATCGTTCCTGAAATCATGATCCCTCTCGTAGGCATTGAATCTGAACTTGCTTATGTAAAAGAAGTTGTAGTTAACAAGGTAGAAGAAGTTATGGCCAGAGAAGGCAAAACTCTCAAGTATCAGGTTGGTACAATGATCGAAATTCCAAGAGCTGCTTTAACAGCTGATGAAATTGCTAAGGAAGCTGAATTCTTCTCATTCGGTACAAATGACCTTACTCAGATGACTTGGGGTTACTCAAGAGACGACGCCGGAAAATTCATCAAGGAATACATGAACAAGAAGATCTACGAAGTAGACCCATTCCAGAGCCTTGACCAGACAGGCGTCGGCAAACTCGTTAAGATGGCTGCAGATCTTGGTAAATCAACAAGACCTGACATCAAGCTTGGTATCTGCGGTGAACACGGCGGAGATCCTGCTTCTATCGAATTCTGCCATAAAGTAGGATTAAACTATGTATCCTGCTCACCATACAGAGTTCCTATCGCAAGACTCGCTGCTGCACAGGCTGCTGCAAAATAATTAAACTTAAATGTTTTTCAGGGATGGATAACTATTCATCCCTGTTTTTTAATGGATATATAAAATAAGAGGATAGGTATTATGGAAGTTACCAAAATAGTAATAACCGGAGGTCCTTGCGGAGGAAAATCCACTGCTATGACCTGGATACAAGAAAATTTCACTAAAAAAGGCTATACTGTTCTTTTTATACCTGAAACCGCCACTGAACTTATCACCGGAGGTGTTGCTCCGTGGACATGTAAAAGCAATGTAGAGTTTCAGAAATGCCAGATGAAACTTCAGATAGAAAAAGAAAAAGTATTTGAACAGGCTGCAAAGTCGATGAATTCTGACAAGATCCTTATAGTATGCGACAGGGGAGCCATTGACAACAAAGCTTATATGAATGACGAAGAATTCAGTGAAGTGCTTGAGCATCTTGACATAAATGAGATAGAACTCAGAGACAGCTATGATGCAGTATTTCATTTAGTTACTACAGCAAAAGGTGCTGAAGCATTTTATACTACTGCCAATAATTCAGCAAGAACAGAAACCGTTGAAGAAGCTGCTGCTCTTGATGATAAACTGATAGCTTCCTGGACAGGCCATCCTCATCTCAGGATGATAGATAACTCTACCGATTTTGAAATGAAAATGAAACGTCTGTTAGCAGAGATATCTTCATTCATAGGTGAACCTGAACCTCTTGAAATAGAAAGAAAATTCCTCATAGAATATCCTGATATGAACTGGCTGGAAAATTATCCTCTGTGTAAGAAAGCAGAGATAATCCAGACTTATTTGAATTCCAACAGCGATGATGAGATCAGGGTAAGACAGAGAGGGCTTGACGGCAACTATTCTTACAGTCATACATTAAAGAAAAAAGTAAATGATAAGAAAAGGATAGAGCTTGAATTCAGGCTTTCCAAAGATGATTATTTGAGATCGTTAATGGAAGCTGACACCAACAAACATCAAATCAGAAAGACAAGATACTGCCTCGCATATATGAACCAGTATCTTGAAATAGATATTTATCCTTTCTGGAATGATAAGGCTATACTGGAAATAGAATCATGCAGCGAAGACGAGCCTGTAAATATTCCGAAAGAGATAAAAATAATCAAAGAAGTTACAGCTGATGAAAAATACAAAAACAAATCTTTAGCTGAAGGTAATTATTAATGATAACATTCAGAAAAGCGGATCATAACGACATTGACAAGATCGCAGAGATCTACGATGAAATACACACTGATGAAGAGTCGGGCATTGTAACTATCGGATGGGTAAGAGACATTTATCCAACAATAAAAACTGCAGAAGATTCTATAATTAAAGGTGATATGTTCGTAGAAGAAGAGGACGGTATTGTCGTAGCTGCAGCGAAAATCAATAAAGAACAGGTTGCTGAATATATAGATGCCGAATGGGAGTATGAGGCTTCTGATCATGAAATTATGGTGCTTCACACTCTTGTGGTCAGCACAAAGATCAAAGGAGAGGGTTACGGCAGCAAATTCGTGGATTTTTATGAAAAGTATGCCTTAGAAAATGGATGCAGATATCTCAGGATGGATACAAATGTGATCAACTCTGCCGCCAGAAATCTTTATAAAAAGCTGGGATACAAAGAGGTATCCATCGTAGACAGTTTTTTTAACGGAATAGCAGGTGTACGACTCGTCTGTCTGGAAAAGAAATTATAGGGATTTAATAAAGTTATGAATACTACAGAATTAGATAATAAAAAAGTTGTTTTGGGAATGAGCGGAGGTGTGGACAGCACAGCTGCAGCTCTTATCCTTATGGAACAGGGCTATGATGTTACAGGTCTGTATTTTGATGTGTTCGGAAAAGGGGAGAACTCAGCAGAAAAAGCTAAGGAAGCGGCGGATAAGCTCGGTATTCCTCTTGTTTACAGGGATATTTCTAAACAATTCAAATCTAAAGTAATAACATATTTCTATAACGAATATGCATCAGGAAGGACTCCTAATCCCTGCACAATGTGCAATAAAACCGTCAAGTTCAATGTTCTTTTAGAAGAAGCTGATAAGCTGGGATGCAGATATATTGCTACAGGCCATTATGCTGACACATTAAAAATGCCTGACAGTGATGATGTGGTTATCAAACTATGCTCAAATATAAAAAAAGACCAGTCATATATGTTATGGAGACTTGGGCAGGACGAGCTGAGGCGTGTTATCTTCCCGCTGAAGGATTTCACGTCTAAAGAAGATATACGCGATATCCTTAGAAATAAGGGGTTTGCAAATGCCGAGATCAAAGACAGTCAGGAAATATGTTTTATTGCAAATGACGATTATATTTCTTTCTTGACAGAAGATATGGGCATGAAGCCTAAAGCAGGAAAATTCGTAGATAAATTCGGAAATACACTTGGAATGCATCAAGGTATCATAAGGTATACCGTTGGACAAAGAAAAGGACTGGGAGTAACCTTTGGGAAACCGGTTTTTGTTACCGAGATCGATGCTGAGAATAATGAGATAGTTTTAGGGGATAATGAAGACCTGTTTAAAAAGGAAATAATATCCTCAAACAACAGTTTCTGCACATCTCATAAATACTTTGGAATGCCGCTTACAGGCAAAATACGCTATGCAGCAAAATTTTCTCCATGTGTATTGGAGCATATGGAAGATGGAAGGATAAAAACTGTTTTTGAAGAGCCTCAGAGAGCACCTACACCGGGTCAGTCTATCGTATGGTACTTTGAAGATATTATGATAGGCGGAGGTATCATAGATAAAATTTAGCACACATTTATTTTATATCTGCTCCACAAAATAATATCAGCCTCAGGGTTATATTATTTGAAAGGTAATGGTGCAGTAAGATGGGTGCAGTAAAAAACACAATGATGGCAATGGGTGCAATGGGTGCCGTTGCCGGGCTGGCATATTTAACTATGAAACCAAGCCAGCAGAAAAAGGTGGAAAGAGGTCTCAGAAAGACAACAGATCAGCTTTCCGATATAGTTGAAAATGTTCACAATAAAATGATGTGATGATCAAGGACACGTTTTACGTGTCCTTTACATAGAGGAATACAGTAATAATGAAAGAAAAAATAGTAACTAAAAACTTTATATTTGTATTTATATCAACTTTCTTCAGTGCTATGGTAATGTATACTCTTATGAGCACCATAACTGAATATGCTTCGGCGATGGGAGCCGCTGCCACCATTGCCGGCCTTATATCCGGCATATATGTGTTGGGAGGACTGTGTTCAAGACTTTACTCTGGCAGAACACTTCCTAAAATCGGGTGGAAGAAAATGGCGGTAATGGCAATGATACTTCATTTGGCCGCATGCTGCTGTTATTTCTTTATTGATAATATAGTCTTGCTTATAATAGTCAGATTCATACATGGACTTGGATTCGGTGCTTCTGCAAATGCCACTATGACAATGGGAATGTCCATACTTCCTAAAACCAGATATGCAGAAGCTACAGGGTACCTTTTACTGTCAACTTCATTAGCCGTGGCTGTTGGGCCGTATATAGGAGGTATCATCTATGATAATTTCGCCTCTACAGGATGCTTTATAGCTGCAACTGTATTTTCATTTTTAATGCTTGCTGCTATCTTCTTTGTTGATGTGAGAGATATAGATCCCGGTTATAAAGGAAAAAAATCAGAAAACGACACTTTGCTCAGGGAAGGCGCAAAATCCCTTATAATGGAGTCTGAGAGCCCTAAAGGACTTAATAAATATATGGAATTAAAGGCTCTTCCAGTCTCTCTATGTATCCTTATGGTCGGGTGTGGCTATGCATCTGTGCTTTCGTTTTACAGACTGTATTCATCCTCTCTTGGTATGACAAAAGAGTTTTCATACATATTCCTTATATACGCCGCTGTGCTTATCCTGTCTCGTCTTTTTTCAGGGAAAATACAGGACAGCTTTGGCGATAACATAGTTTGTATACCGGGGATCATTATCCAGGC
Source organism: Bacillota bacterium (assembly GCA_017397005.1). Taxonomy (GTDB): domain Bacteria; phylum Bacillota; class Clostridia; order Peptostreptococcales; family Anaerovoracaceae; genus RGIG1899. The sequence goes on along the minus strand of JAFQKJ010000042.1, from coordinate 23,747 downwards.
TGTTGGACTGATACTTATAGCAGTTCATCCGTCTATGCTTACTATAGCCGTATGTGCTGCAGGGTGTGCATTGGGATTCGGCACTCTGAGCGCATCGCTTAATGTGATCGCCTGTGGAAAGACAAGAGTTGAAAGACGTTCTTACGCAGTTACTACTTTCTGGATCTGCTGTGATGGCGGAGTAGGGATAGGACCTTTTATACTTGGAGCAATTGCGGGCGCATTTGATTACAGCATTATGTATATTGCCGCTGCTTTAATATCTCTTATAGCGCTTCCTATTTACTATTTATTCCATGCAAGAGATATATGGTAAAGATAAGATTCAGTTTTTTAACTGTCTTCCGGCATGATCTGTAGTATAGTCCGTTTTATATATCATATCTTTTACCAATACGAATTTATAACCATCATCTTTTAAAGCCTTTATTATGTCAGGAAGAGCGGCAGGTGTGTTCTTTGCTCCGTTGTGAAGAAGAACGATACTGCCGTTTTGTACTTTTTTAGTTACATTTTTTACTAATGTTTCAGTGTTGGGGTCCTTCCAGTCAAGGCTGTCTACATCCCATTGTGTATAATACATTTCTGAATCATGGAGCATTTCTATAAGAGTATTGCTGTACTCACCATAAGGACCGCGATAAAGCAGGGGAGATTCTCCTGTTATGCTTTTGATCTTTTCATTGCAGGATAAAGTATCTTCTTTTAATTCTTCGTAAGACAGATCCGCTATATGTGGATGGCTGTATGAATGGTTTGCTATATCATGACCTGCTTCATAAAATTTTTTTACATCTTCAGGAAATTTATCCGCCCACTGTCCTGTGACAAAGAATGTTGCAGGCACTTTATTTTCCTTTAAAATATCCAGCAGTATTTGCGTATCTTCATTTCCCCAGGCTGCATCAAAAGTAAGTGCCACACACTTTTCATCCGTTTCTACGCTGTATATGGGGATCAATCTTTCCTCCTCAGCAGAAGCTGATACGGCATCACATATCATGCCGGACAAATAATAAGCTCCGGTAAAAACAACAGCACTTATAAATATCCAAAACATAGTTTTTTTCATATGATCACTCCTAACCGCATATTGATCTTTTTAAGCAATATATGAAATTTTTCACTGTCATTATGCCAAAATCCTTGATAGAAACAGGGTAATGTAATAAAATATGTTTTAGGCTAACTAAGTAAAGGAGAATAAATTTTGGAAATTCTACTTGTATTGCAGAAGATATTATCAATGTTCCTGATCATATTCGTAGGAGCATTTGCTTATAAAATAAAATGGCTTCCTAAGGAAAGTGAAAAGTATCTTACTACTTTAATGATAAACATTGCTGCGCCTTGTCTTGTATTTTATTCCATGCAGGCTCAGGACAGAACAGAATTAATGGCGGGAAAAGCAATACAGTCTTTTGTACTTATGACTGCAGTTCTTCTTGCCTGCAGTGTTGCAGCAATATTCATAGTAAAGCTGTTAAAAGCACCGCGAAATGACAGAGGGATATACAGACTTATGATAGTTTTTACAAACTGCGGTTTCATGGGTTACCCTCTTGCTGAAGCTGTTTTCGGCGACGAAGGACTGTTCCTGGCTATCATTGCCAATATGTCATTTAATATAGTTATATTCTCTGCAGGGGCTTTGCTCTTGATATACGACCAGGATACTACGGGAACACTTAAGGATACTTTAAAAAAGATCCTTTCAATACCTCTTGTTTCCTGCACCATAGGTCTATTCATATTCTTCCTGGGAATAAAATTCCCGCCGCTTTTAGCAGACACATGCGAGCTTTTGGGAGATATGACCGCGCCTTTGGCAATGCTTCTGGTAGGTGTACAGCTTTGTCAGAGTAAGGTGAGCAATATTATTAAAAACAAGAGACTGCTGCTTATCACAGTTATCAGACTTATAGGAGTTCCTGCTGTTCTGTTCTTTGCACTAATGTGGGTGCCTGTAGATCCTCTGGTATTCTGCGTAGTAGTTTTTGCTATGTCGATGCCTGCGGCAGCATATATTGCAGTTCTGGCCACAAGATATGAAAGCAACAAGATACTGGCAGCGGAAGGGATATTCTTATCAACCATGTTCTCGCTGTTCACTATCCCGATAATAGGTATGATATTGAATCTGTATCTTATGCACATATAAACATTAACATCATAAGGAGAAGATAAAATGGACTTACAGAAGGAAGCTCTCAGACTTCACGAAGAATGGAGAGGGAAGATAGAAGTAACAAGCAAGGTACCTGTATCAAGCAAATTTGATCTTTCTACGGCTTACACACCGGGTGTTGCAGAGCCTTGCAAATATATTCATAAAAACACAGAAGATGTTTATAAATACACTGCAAAACATAATATGGTAGCCATAGTTACAGACGGCACAGCAGTTTTAGGGCTTGGAGATATAGGCCCTCACGCTGCACTTCCTGTTATGGAAGGAAAGGCTGTTCTCTTTAAAGAATTTGGAAACGTCGATGCATTTCCTATATGTTTAGATTCCAAAGATGTAGATGAAATAGTATCAGCAGTTAAAATGATGGCTCCTACATTTGGAGGTATAAATCTTGAAGATATTTCCGCTCCAAGATGCGTTCTTATAGAAAACAGGCTTAAGGAAGAACTTGATATACCTATATTTCACGACGATCAGCACGGTACAGCGGTAGTTGTAGTAGCAGGACTTATAAATGCTCTGAAAGTTACCGGCAAAAGGATCGATGAGATAAAAGTAGTTCTTTCCGGCGCAGGCGCTGCAGGATCTGCAATAATAAAAATGCTCATCGGTTTCGGAGTAAAGAATATAATTGCCTGCAACAGAAAAGGAATACTGAGTGCAAACAATAATTATGAAAACTGGCTTCATAATGAGATCGCTTCTTATACAAATCCAGAAAAGAAAGAAGGTACACTGGCAGACGCTATGAAAGGTTCTGATGTTTTCATAGGTGTTTCTGCAAAAGGTCTTGTTACGGAAGAAATGGTAAGATCAATGAATCCGGATCCTATAGTATTTGCAATGGCAAATCCTGATCCTGAGATCGATCCTGATGCAGCTAAGAAAGCAGGAGCGAAAGTTATAGGAACAGGAAGATCCGACTATCCAAATCAGATCAATAATGTACTTGCATTCCCGGGGATCTTCAGAGGTGCTTTGGATGCAAGAGCAAGTGATATAAACACAGAAATGAAACTGGCAGCAGCATATGCCATCGCATCACTTATAAGTGACGAAGAACTGAAAGAGGACTATATAATAGTTCCTGCTTTTGATGAAAGAGTAGGGGATGCGGTATCCAAGGCGGTTTACAAAGCTGCTGTTGATTCAGGTGTTTCAAGAATTTAATCAAGGAGGAGATCATTATGGCATTAAAATTCAACTATTATATCCCAACAAAGATAGTATTCGGAAAGGGCAGTCTTGATAAACTTGCTAAGCTTAAGCTTCCAGGCAAAAAAGCTCTCATCGTTACAGGCGGCACATCAACAACTAAACTTGGATACGTAGACAGAGTTGTTAACCTGCTTAAAGAAAAAGAGATCGAATCAGTAGTATACAACAAGATCCTTCCAAATCCAAACAATGTACAGGTAGATGAAGGCGCTGACATTATTAAGAGCGAAGGATGCGATTTCATCATAGGAATAGGCGGCGGTTCAAGTATCGACTCTGCAAAAGCTATGTCAATGGTTGCTGCAAACGAAGGTAAATGCTGGGATTTCATCAGCGGAGCAGCAAGAATGAAAAATAAGCCAATGCCTGTTGTAGCTATCACAACAACTGCAGGCACAGGAACAGAAGCCGACCAGTATTTCGTTATCACAAATGAAGAACTTAATCAGAAGATCGGCTGGGGCGGAGAAAAATTCTTCCCAACATTATCTATCGTTGATCCTGACCTGATGATGACTGTTCCGCCTAAATATACAGCTTATCAGGGATTCGATGCTTTATATCATTCAATTGAAGGATATATCGCAAGAGTTGCAAATCCAATGAGCGATATGTACGCTTTAAAAGCCATCGAACTGATCGGAAAATATCTCCCTACAGCTGTAAAAAACGGAGCTGATGAAGAAGCAAGGGCTGCAGTAGCTATGGCAAACACTTTATCAGGTATGGTAGAAGCTACATCATCAACAACTTCAGAACATGCAATGGAACATTCCTTAAGTGCATTCCATCCTGAACTTACACACGGCGCAGGCCTTATCATGATCTCATGTGCATACCATAAGCACTTTGCACCTCATATCGCTGACAGATATGTAGACATGGCAAGAGCTTTAGGATATAGAGATACAACAGATCCTATGGATTTTGTGAAAGCTCTCGAACAGCTTATCGTTGACTGCGATGTTGCAGATCTTAAGATGTCTGATTTCGGAATTCAGAAGAGCGATATAGAAGAACTTGCAGACAACGCACTTGCAACAGGCGGACTTATGTTCAAAGTAGACAGAGTTCAGCTTACAAAAGAAGACGTTATGAAGATCTACGAAGAATCATATAAATAAACATAAATTTAATATCCCTCCATATGGAGGGATATTTTTATTGCACTATTGATTTTGAAACAGATATCTGTAATAGTCATTATCCAGTATTTTTTCAGATACTTTGAACATATTAGATACCCGTGCATTAGTAGAATCAATATAATCTGAATAGCTTTGCTCAGGACTTTCTTCGAATCCTTCAAAAGCCTCAAAGGTCCCGGATGATGCTATAAACCGTCCTTTGTCTGTGATCCAGTTTTTACTGTTAAACACTACCATAGGTTCTGTATCAGAAAAAATATCCGCTCCCATCAAAAGCCTGGAGTCATATTCCAGACCAAACAGGTTTGAAAGGGTAGGTATGATATCAAGTGTACTGCAGTATTTTTCTACTTCAACCTTTTCCGTTCCAGGTGCATAAAGAATAAAGCAGCTTTTGTAAAGTTCAAATTCAGGATCCACCTCATGTCCAAGAAATTCGCTTATCTCTGAATTTTCAAGGCCGTAAGGGTAGTGGTCTGCAGCAATAGCTATGACGGTTTTATCAGCTATCCCGGCCTCTTCGAGACGTTTTAAAAGATATTCCATAGCTCTGTCGAATTCTATATTGCAGGCCATATATGCCTTGCATGCTTCGGAATAAGGCAGTCCGGCCACTTCATCTTTATGCTTTTTGCACATGTTGTTTCCACCCCAGTTATACAAAAGATGGCCGCTGACAGTCAGGTAGTATACATGGAAGTTTTCATCATTTATGAACTCATCAACACTTTTTTCCATCATCTCTAAATCTGATTCAGGCCACATTTCCGTTACATCAAGACCGTTGCCAAGCCCTTTGTAATCATATCCCATATTTGGATGGGAGAGGTCTCTGTCGTAATAAGTGTAATAGTGATTATGGTATGCGTAAGTGTTATATCCTATATTTCTAAACTGGTTTCCTAAAGTAAAAGGCAGATAATTGTCATAGGACTTAGACATGCTCCATACTCCTGATTTTGGGATAAGGCTCTGACAGTTTACGTATTCGCCATCGGATGTGCTTACTCCCCATAATGGATTATAGAAATTCGAAAAATCATACCCCTCAGAATAAAGCTTATAAAGTGTAGGAGTAAGCTCGGGATCTATAGCATAAGGAGCAAAGGCTTCTGCAGTTATATAAATAAGATTATAACCCTCATATATCCCTGTATATTCATTCTGATATGTAGGAGATTTTGAAGCAAAATAAAGGTTCAAATCTTTAAACTCTTCGTTTGTCTCAGATTCTGCAAGGGCGTTGAAATCTATATCCATAGCATTTGGTTCAGCTTCAGATTCGGTGAGAGTGTAAAACAGGCCGCTTTCCTCAATATCCATAGAGTTTATATCAGGAAAACCGAATAAAAACCTTTCCATATCTACTCTGAATGTTGTCATCAGCCCAAGCTGACTTGTTCTCATTTCAGCCGAAGACGAACTGTTCATATATGTATCATATGGAGACAGGACAGATTTCCCGCCGACCAGCAAAGAACCGAAGGCGGCAATAAAGGTCAGTAATACAGCAGCAAAAGTCATTGCAGCTTCCTTTAATGTAAGCCTTGTATAACCTATTTTTTTAACAGTTATGATCACAGACAGGACAGCTGCTGCTAGGATAAATATTATATATAATGCGGAATCGGCTATTGAACTGTATATTGCTGATTTAAACTGAAAAGCATCTCCACCGTTTACAGCTGAAAAGACCGTGTAATAAGTTCCGAATATCTTGTAATAACATATCTGAGACGAATAGAAGATAAATATCAGTGAAGATACAGCTATATGTATGCCCATAGCTGTTTTTTTATTAAAACAGCAGGTCATAAGTGAGAGAAACAATGCTGACGGAACAGAAAAAATTAAAATATAGAATATTCCCGCTCCCCAAAATGCAGTATCTATGCTTATCCTGTATGTTAATTCACAAACCGCAGTAAAGGCAAAAAACATAATAAAAAGGCTCAAAATGCCTTTAAATTTATTTTCATTTTTAACTGTATCATATTTATCAGATCTGTGAGCGATGGTGTATGTATTACTCATCATTTCCCCCTAAAAGAATATTGGTTAAATTATATATTTTCCTAACATAAAATGCAAATAATTAAGGATTTTGGAATAAAAATGAATTTTATTGAATTTTGTAAAAAACATGATCTAAAGCTTAATAATGAACAGGCTGAGGCTGTTCAGCATATCGACGGTCCCATGCTTATGATATCAGTTCCCGGAAGCGGTAAAACCGCAGTAATAATAACAAGGATAGCATACATGATCTTATGCAAAGGCATTCCTCCTGACCAAATACTTACTGTAACATTCAGTGCAGATGCTGCAGATTCCATGAAAAAGAGATTCAAAGATAAGTTCGGAGACTCAATGAACATAAGTATAATGCCGGAATTCAGAACTGTTCACAGTTTAGCTTTTAGGATAATAAAATTGTATTGCTCAGTTAATAATAAGATCACATATAAAATACTAAAAGATCCGTCTTGTGTTATCAAAAAAATACTTAAAGATGACGGATATGAGTATATAAATGATAAAACTTTAAAAGATATCATAAACCGTATATCAAAGCTGAGGAATATGATGTCTGCAGATCAGATAGAAAACATAATAATAGATGGTGTAAATATAAAGGCACTTTACGGTAAATATACATGTTTTAAAAAAGAAAGAGATCTTATTGACTTTGATGATATGCTGGAGATGGCCTTAAATATCCTTGAAGGATCACCGGATATTCTTAACAGTTTTAAAAATAAATATAAATACTTTAATGTGGATGAAGCTCAGGATAATTCAATATTGCAGAACAGGATCATAGATATCCTGTCGTCTGAAAACAATAATATTTTCATGGCAGGGGATGAAGATCAATGTATTTACGGCTTCAGAGGTGCCTGTCCCCAAAGCTTTTTTGAATTTGAAAGTAAGTGGGGGAGCGAAAGCATATTAAAGCTTGAAACAAATTACAGAAGTTCTGCGGCTATACTTGAAACAGCAGAGAAGTTTATTTCTCAACATAAAAACAGATATAAAAAGAAACTTCAAGGCGTAACAAAAGACAGAGGAAAAGTGGCTGTAAAAAGTTTTGATACTATGAATGAATTGACTGAATACATAATATCTGATCACAAAAAATACGGTAATGCCGCAGTTTTATCAAGAAACAATGATGCGCTTATACCTATAGAATATGCATTTTATAAAAAACATTCATCATTTAATTTAAGGGATCACAAAAATGATTTCTTTGATTCGGTGCCAATACATGATATAATTTCATTTATTAAAAGTTCTTTAGGTATCAAAGAAAAATACATTTCATACTATCTTGAGCCGATACTTAAAAACAAAACTCATTTGCTTCATTTGCTTCATTTGAAAGCTTTGCCGCCATCAGATGCGGCAGAATATATACTGGAAGATATGTTTTATTCTAAAATTCTGATATCAAAGTTTAAAGAAAGGCATTCTTCTCAAGAATTTTGTGCCAAACTTAATATATTTGAATATATTGCCGGTCATCACATAGATCATAAAAGTCTATTAAATGATATAGAAAAATTCAAGGCTTTTATAAATACCGAAACCAGCAGCAGCAGTATTTCATTTTTGACATGCCACGGTTCTAAAGGGCTTGAATTCGATAAAGTGTATTTAATAGATGTAACGGAAAATATTTTTCCTTCCGGGTATTTCACGGAAGATGACAGGGAGGAAGAACTTGAGGAAGAGGTCAGGCTGTTTTACGTAGCTTTGACCAGAGCTCGAAAAGAAGCAGAAATACTGAAAGTTAACAGTTCAAAGTGGGGAATGAATTTTCCTTCGATATTTGTTAAAAGAGTGGAAGGGGATCTAGAAAAAAATGGGAAGAAATAATCACAGGAGATCTCGAAGTAAAAGGAATAGTTTTTTCAATAAGTACAAGCTCTATTTTATATTTTTAATATTTATCATAGTTATAGTCGTTGCCTTAGCAGGAATAATTAAAAACATTACAGGGGATAAAAACACCGACGATGGTTCCGAAGCAGGGGAAAATATTACCGATACCATCACTTCTTATCAAGGATTGTCTTCATCTGATATACCTTTAGTGCTTTCTGATGACGGCGTAACTCCTGTTGTACCCGGATGCGTTATAAACGGTGCGGAAAGCCTCTACGCAGATTCTTACATCATCAGCAATCCTGATGATAAACTTGCAATAGTTAATAAGAAGTATAATCTTTCTTCATCATATGCGCCTCAGGATCTTGTCACGGTATCTATACCGTTTTCTCCGGGAAGAACAGACGATGTTAAACAGATGAGATCTTTTGCTGCTTATGCTTTAAGCGAAATGTGCGCAGCTGCTGAATTTGAAGAGGGATATATCCTTTACGGTGCTTCCGGATATCGTTCTTATAATACTCAAATGGTGCTTTTCAATAAAAGCGTTGAATCGAAAGGATCTATTTCTGAGGCGAATAAACTGACCGCTCTTGCAGGTCAAAGCGAACATCAGCTTGGACTGGCAATGGATCTGAGCATAGAGAGTTTGAATTACAGAGTAGATACAGTCTTCGGTGAAACTGAAGAGGGGATATGGCTGAAAAAGAACGCCCACAGGTTTGGATTTATATTAAGATATCCTAAGGAAAAAGAGCATATTACAGGATACAGCTATGAACCATGGCATTTCAGATATGTTGGCAAGGAAGCTGCTGAATATATTTATGAAAATGATCTTACGTTAGAAGAGTTTTATGGATTATATTAAATTAAAAGGACGGTTTTGAGACCGTCCTTAATTTTTATCTTTTAAATATAGCGCCTTTGTTATAAAGATCACTTAACTCATTTTCACTGTATCCGCCATACTTTTTCAGCACATCTTCAGTATCTGCTCCAAGGCGCGCTGAAGGTTCAAATGTATCAATTTTTGTTTCTGAGAATTTGATAGGACATCCCGGCATTCTTATTTTGCCTCCAAAAGGATGATCCTGTTCTATCATCATTTCTCTTGCCAGGATATGAGGATCGTCAACCAGCTCATCGATTCCTAATATAGGGCCTACAGGCACTTTATTGGCATCGAATATTTCGCAAATTTCATTTGTTGTTCTCTTGGAAGTCCATTCTTCGACTATTGGTGTCAGAAGATCTTCATTATCTTTTCGGTTCTGGTTGTTTATAAATCTTTCATCTGTTATAAGCTCAGGTCTTTCTATAGCATGACAGAATTTAGCAAACAAAGCATCATTTGCAACAGCTATGCAAACGTAACCGTCGCTGGATTTAAAGGTATTGAAAGGGGAGGCATTTTGGTTGGAATTTCCGTTTCTCTGAGGTGTCACTCCTCCCATAGTCTGGATCATAACATGATTTTCCAAAGTTGCAAAACAGGAATCCATCATAGCGATATCTATGAACTGACCTTCTCCGGTTTTGTCTCTGTGATATACAGCTGCCATTATTGCAAAAGCCATATGGACACCGGCAATAGAATCGCCCATAGATGTACCAAGTTTCATAGGCATACCGTTTTTTGGACCAGTAACGGCCATATATCCGCCCATTGCCTGAGCAATGATATCATAAGCCGGCTTATTTTTATATGGACCGTTTTGGCCGAATCCTGTGATCGAGCCGTAAATGATCTTAGGATTATGTTTTTTAAGGTCTTCGTAGCTTATCCCAAGTTTTTCTGTAACTCCCGGTGCGTTGTTTTCTACAACTATATCCGCATTTTTACAAAGTCTGTATATGATCTTTTTAGCTTCAGGATCTTTAAGATCAAGCTCTATGCTTTTTTTATTTCTGTTCATATACATATAATATCCGCTGCCTTCGACTATATTAGGCATTGGTCTGAAGGAACGGCTGTCATCACCGGTATCTTTTCTTTCGATCTTTATAACTTCTGCTCCAAGGTCTGCAAGAAGAAGGGTACAGTAAGGGCCTGAATACACTTTAGTAAAATCAAGTACAACAAGACCTTCCAAAGGCTTTTTACTCATAACTTTTCTCCTGATTTTCTATAATATAAAATAAGCATTTCGGTCATTGCCAAAATATACAAATATTATAGCACTTTTCAGGCTGTATGAAAAAGTTTTTATATGTTTTATTGACAATAGACCGATATCACTTTAAAATAATTTTATTAAGATCGAATATAAAGGAGGTATTGGAAAATGAACAAAAACACAATTCTTTTCAACTCAGAAAACATGGAAGCAGAATTGATCGCTGATATCGTAAGAAGAGTTTATCTTGCTTTAGAAGAAAAAGGATATGATCCAATAGCTCAGCTTTCAGGATATATTCTTTCTGGAGATCCTTCTTACATAACAAGTCATAACAATGCTCGTTCTTTGATCAAACATATAGAAAGAGACGATCTTGTAGAAGAGCTTTTAAGAAGTTTCCTTAATATCAGAAAATAGGCTAACGCAGGCCCTGAAATTTCAGGGTCTTGTTTTTTATGGAGGTACAGTAATATGATGAGAAAAATCGTAAAAAAAGAAAATGTATTCGGCGGGGAAGGCGTAATACTTTTTGAATATCTGCTGGATGATGAACAGCTCAACAATATGTGCAGATTATATGCCAAAATAACTTTGATGCCGGGAAGTACTTTAGGATTCCATGAACATCAAGGCGAATCAGAAACATATTATATCCTTTCAGGAAACGGAACATATATTAATACTAAAAAAGAAGAAACAGAAATTTTCCCGGGAGATGTAACTTTCACAGCAAGTGGGGAAGGTCATGGTCTGAAAAACACAGGAGAAGAAAAACTGGTCCTTATAGCACTTATAATCTACGATGAAAAGAGGGTATAGAATATGAGAGCAATGGCCCTTGACGTAGGCGACGTTAGGATAGGGGTGGCAATAAGCGATCCGCTGTTTATAACAGCTCAGGGATTAAAGACCATTCACAGAGTCAGCATGAGAGTCGATACTAATGATATCATGGATATTATTAAAGAGTATGAAGTAACGACCATAGTTATAGGTCTGCCTCTGGCACTGTCGGGAGAGGACACAATTCAGACAGAAAAGGTAAGGGAGTTCAGAACCAAACTGGAGAATAAAACAAGAAGCTGGGGCTTCAAAGTCAACTTCGAATTCTTCGACGAACGTTTTACAACTGTAATGGCTGAGGACGTGCTTATAGATGCCTCAGTAAGAAGAAAAGACAGAAAACTTGTGGTAGATAAAATGGCAGCAACAATAATTTTACAAAGCTGGCTGGATTCCAGAGAAAAATAAAAATATATAATTAATATTTTTTTAAAGTGTGAGATCTTATGATCTTGCACTTTTTTTATTTTCTGCAAATCAGCTTATCAGCAGTGGGGAACGAAGTTTTCCACAATGTTTTCCACAAGAGTTTCCTAAACACAACTCTTCCTTAAATGTCTATTTTGGGAAAAGTTGTATGCGAGGTTCAGTAAGTAAGCACATTTTCGCACCCGAACCTGCTTTCTAATGCCCAACTGAACATGCACTAAAAAAAGCCCCAAATACGAGGCTCTTATTTCCGTTTTAAGCGTTTTTATTTTGTTTTTAATACCCTAGGTCGTCTTGATTTTACCCTATTTCTATGTATTTTTTTTAATTTGTATTTTAGTCTATGTATTAGATTTAATTGAGTCTTTAATACATATGTATATATATTTTTCGGCTTATCAATAATTTTCCTAATGGCCGCACAGTTTCTTTAGTCCGGGTCATCTGATCATGGTCCTTGATTTTTTACAAGACTTTCTTTTCAGCTATCGTTGAACAATTATTACATTTCAATCTTATACATTTTCGATCATTATCCGATCATTAAGACTATTCAGTTTACCGACATTATATTATGTAAATCAAGCTTAATTCTAAAGACTTAGTGCCCTTCACAAACAAATGTTCGCAAAGGGCAATTCTGTTCTTATGTTTGTCGTTTATATAAAAACTTAGTCTTCTACAACTTCCAGCTTAAATGTTACAGGTCTTAAACCGTCGTTGCATGTGTTTATGCTTACCTTCTCTTTGCCAAGCCATTCAGGGAATGTGAATTTATCAAGGCCGTGTGTTAATGCGAATACATATTTTTCGAATGAGCCCCAAGCTCCTCCACATAATTCTGGCGGTTTTTTACCGTCGATCACGTACATTTCCTGACCAACCTGATGAACAGGACATGGAACGATTTTAGGATCGCCGTATTCTTTGCAGAGTTCTTCATCAAAATCAACTTTTAAAACAGTAATTTTTATTTTTCTCATCGCACGTACCTCCATTTTTATATAAATTATTTAAATAATGACCCGTATTACATTTATGCTTCCGATCCCCTGCTCTCCCTTTCTAAGGACCAGGTATTGTTTTTAAACTTTTCTTCTATTTTTTTAGCAGTCGGAGTCATAGTGATCCCTGCTCCTCCTGTACATCTTAACGGGTGCGGGATCATTCTTCCTGCTTCATTAAAAGCATCTACAGTTTCATCTAAAGGAATAACTGCATTAAAGCCTGCCAGCGCCATATTAGCCGAGGTCAAAGCGTTTACTCCTGCCAGTACATTTTTACCTAAACAAGGAGATTCAACGCCCATAGCTACAGTATCACAGGTCATACCAAAGGTGTTTTGAAGCGCCATAGATGCAGCGCTGCAGGCTTCTCTGGCAGTTCCGTTCATCAGCTGAACTAAAGCCGCCGCAGCCATACCTGATCCCGAACCGCATTCAGCCTGACATCCTGCGACTTCTGCCGCAAACGTTGCTCTTTCTGAGATAAATACCCCTATGATCCCTGCCGCAAACATGGCTTTTACAATTTGTTCATCGTCAAGACCAAGCTGTTTTGCCACACCAAGGACAGTTCCGGTAACAGATCCGCAGGCTCCGGCAGTTGGAGCAGCAACAAAGACTCCAAGAGAGCTTTTTACTTCCATTATTGCAGACACAGACTCTATAATGCTGTTTGTTATATCATCTTTTATAAGTTTTGATTTTATGATCGGATCGGATAAATATTTTGATTGAGCCCCCAGTATCCTTTTGTCATAATATGTACCTTTAAGTCCATGTTCAAGAGAAGCTTTCATTGCCTTGACAAGTTTTTTCATCTTCTCAAAGACTTCAGACTCGCTTACACCGCCTCTTTCAGATTCGTACATAACAGCAGCTTTCCAAATAGGAATTTCCTGCTTTTCTGCTATCTCAAGCAGTTCTTCAGCATAAATAAAGGGCACGTGAGGCTCTATCTGTGATGTTACAGGAAGTATCGGTTCCATGAATATGATATTTGATACCGGATATGAACCTTTTATTTTTTCAATGACACTGTCAGATACTTTATTTTCTGTTTTTACATTTATAAGAGTTTTTCCGTCCTCTTTACACTTTATTTCTGCTATACATTTTCCTATAAGACCGGAAATATCTTTTGCTATCGCATCTCCACTCTGTTTATTGTCTAAGTCTACGAAAATAAGCGTTTCATAAAATCCCCCGCCTATATTGGTTTTGAAACCTTCAACTTCTATAACTTCTACCATGCCGCCGCCTACAGACAACGCGACCGCATCAACAGAATTGTCAAATTCATCAGTGACCTGCATTATGTACGTATTAGGATGGTCGTTAGGAAATTGAGTTACTATAAAATCTGCTTTCAATCCCGCATTCTCCGCTAATTCGAATGAATCCGCCAGCCTGTCATCATCAGGATACATTCCAAGCAAACCGCCTATAAGGCCATAGTCCACCCACTGCTCATGATAACATGAAGCCAAAGCACCATCCTTATCAAAATACGCAGTGAATTTTACCGGTTTTCCCGGAACCATTTGCTTCATCATCATCCCTATTCTGGCAGAAGCTGCCGTATGGGAACTGGAAGGACCATTCATTACTGGTCCTAAAACATCATTAAATATACTTGAATACTGTTTCATGGCAAGTCACCTCTGAATTTATAAGAAAACCATATTACTCAACGAGAGCTATTACTTCGATCTCCATTCTTCCTCCCTTTGGAATACCTTTAACTTCGACACATGTTCTTCCCGGGAAGTCTTTAGTTACAAACTCTTTATATACATTGTCTATAGCCACAAAATCTTTAAGGTCTGTAATATAAAGATTTACTTTGATAAGGCTGTCAAAACTTGAGCCTGCTGCTTCAAGCAGTGCACCGATATTTTTCATTACCTGTCTTGCTTCTTCTTCAACAGGGCCTGTTACCACTTCATTGGTTTCAGGATCTAAGCCTATCTGACCTGCTGAATAAAAAATGCCGTTTACAATATATCCATGTGAGTATGATCCTACCGGTTTAGGTGCTTTTGGTGAAAAAACCTGAATTCTTTCCATTTTATCTCCTCCTATTATCTATTTCTGCTATTTATTTAATTATACCAACTCTTACAGATTTATACCAGCATTATATCCCTGCAATGTGGCATTTATAATTTTAGAAGGCTTCACAGCATCTCCTATAACTGTCACGCTGTAACCTTCATTATCTATTGCATCTGCAAGATCTGTACCCTGAGATTTCTGACCGGCTGCTATTACAAGGTATTCGTATTCAAGGTATGATACTGCGTTACCCGTATCGATCTTAACATCTTTTTCTTTTATTTCTACGATCTTAGTACCTGTTAATACTTCAATACTCTTTTCCCCAAATTCGCTTATAATATCTCCTTTATTGAATCTGTCAAGACCTGTACATATATCAGGAAGCATTTCTACTATCGTGATCTCCTTATTGTTATCAGCAAGGAATAATGCTGTTTCACATCCTACTACACCTCCGCCGATGATAACGATTTTCTTATTTTCAGGCATTTTTGCTTTACCTGTAAGTACATCCCAAGCCTGAACTCCGTTTTCTATACCTTTTATAGGAGGTGTGAAAGGTTTAGCCCCAGTTGCCACGATAACTTCATCAGGCCCCATTGCCTTTATCATGTCTAAATCGACCTTACAGTTAAGTTCAACTTCTATACCTTTTCTTTCCACTTCTGCTTCCAGCCAATTTTCATATTTTCCTACATAGTGTTTATATGGCGGAATGCCTGCAATATTAAGCTGTCCACCAAGTTTATCTGATGCTTCAAGAATAGTTACTTTATGGCCTCTTTCTGAAGCTGTTAAAGCCGCCTGCATTCCAGCCGGTCCGCCGCCTATAACAACAACACTCTTTGATCCTTTAGGTTCAGGGAGAAGACTTTTTTCGTATTCAAATCCTGCTTCAGGATTCACAACACATCTGATAGGAAGATTTTTGAATATATTTTCAAGACATCCTTCGAGACATGACAAGCAGTTTCTGATTTCACAAGCTCTTCCTGTTCTTGCTTTTTCAGCCCAGAATGGATCTGCTATAAGAGATCTCCCGACTACCGCAAAGTCAATTTTTCCATCTGAAATTGCTTTATCACACATTTCAGGTTCTTTAAGCATACCCACACCCATTACAGGAACATTTACTTTCCCCATTAATTTTGCAGGCATATCAAGTCTGTCACCTTCTTCATATCTGCCCGTTTCATATGGTGTAGTTGCAGTTGGAGCATATCCGACATTGACATTGATATAGTCGACCCCTGCTTCTTCGAAGAGTTGTGCCATTTTAACACTTTCCTCGTCAGTGATATTATCGCTTTCCCATTTATGAACAGGCATTCTTATACCTACAATGAAATCAGGTCCGCAGGCAGCCCTGATACCTTTTATAATATCTCTTGCAAGACGTGTTCTGTTTTCAATGCTTCCGCCATATTCATCCGTTCTTAAATTGACAGCTGGATTAATGAACTGAGAAAGGAAATATCCTGATGCAGAATGAACTTCAACACCGTCGCATCCTGCTGTTTGTGCATTAACTGCCGCCTGAATAAATTTTCCTTCCAGCATTTTAATATCTTCTTTTGTGAGGACATGATATCCTTCTGCAGTTCCGTCCGCTAAAGCAGATACTCTTATTGGTGTTTCACCTTCTATGGTGCTCACATATGTATTCATACCCGAATGCTGGATCTGCGGGATCAGAAGTGTTCCGTATCTGTGCACACTTCTTGCAAGTCTTTCCCAATCTTTAATGTATTTGTCACCATCTAAAGTATTGGCATTAGAAATTCCTTTACCTCTTGGAAATTCAACAGTAACTATGCCTACAAGGATAGTCCCTACTCCGCCTTTTGCTCGTTCAGTAAAATATGCTATACTCTGATCACTTACAGAACCGTCAGCATTAGCCATATTTTCGCTCATAGGTGCCATAACTATCCTGTTTTTTACTGTTCTTCTGCCAAGTTTTCCTTTAGCAAATAAATTTGGATAAAATCTGTTACTCATGATCCTTCTTCCTTTCTTTTATTTTTAAGTTTTAGCTGATTTCTTAATTAATATATAATTTAAGAAAAAAAGGAAAACAAGTACGCACTTTTATGAAATATACTCACCTTTATGATAGTAAAATAAATTAATTATAGATAATAAATACTATTTATGATAGAATTTTTAAAAAAAGTACGGAGGTATTTAGTAATGGATGATAATTCAAAAAAAACAGGAAAACAATATCCTTTTGAATACACTCTTTCGATAATAAACGGAAAATGGAAGATAAGGATAATGTATCTTCTTTCAATAAATGAAATCATGAGATACGGAGAATTGAAATTAGAAATGCCAAGCATAACACACAAGATGCTGGCTAAACAGCTTAAAGAAATGGAAGTAGACGGCATCATCAACAGAATAGAGTATGCTCAGATTCCTCCTAAAGTAGAATATTCTTTGACAGAAAAAGGCCAATCGCTTATACCTTTAATAAATGATATCTGTCATTGGGGCGAAGAAAACAGACCTATAGTGGATGGCGAAGTCATAACACATAAATGGCACTTATAATACGAATCAAGACTGCAGAAAATATATACTGCAGTCTTTTTATATATTTCTGTTATTTTAGGAGGCTAACAGCTTGGTATCAGAAGTTCCTGTCCCGGATATATAACATAATTCTCTATACCATTTATATAACATATAGCATCAACTGCTTTTCTTACATCTGTATTGTCTTCACAGAATGTTGTTGCAAGACTCCATACTGAATCACCCTCAGCAACTTCTATAAGTGTATATTCCGTACAGAGATCTTTATTATTCAAAGCATCCGCACCGTTTACTGCCCCGTAAACACTCAATGCTGAAATTACTATTAAAACAGTTATGATCATAAGTGATGCGAAAAATCTCAATTTATTTATTCTGTACTTTTTTCTTTTGTTATTCATTTATTTCATCCCCTTCTTCAAACATTTGTTCTCTTTATGCTTATATAATAGCAGAACAAACGTTTGTTGTAAAGAAAATTTGTTCTCTTTTTAGAAATTTTGTTCGTATTTTGTTCTTTTTTACGTGTTTCAACCTTATTTAATGGATTTTTCACAATATTTAGTCCAGCAAAAAACTCCTTCCACAAAATATGGAAGGAGTTTTGTTCTTTTTATTATTGATTTTTAAAGCAATCCTTTTTCAAGCATAGCCTGAAGTCCTTTGATCACCCCTATTTTAGAGTATTCATAGGTAAGTCCGCCTTGGAAATAAACAATATACGGTTCTCTTACCGGACCGTCAGCGCTAAGTTCTATGGATGAACCTTGAACAAAAGCACCGGCCGCCATTATTACAGGATCGTCGTATCCCGGCATATCCCAAGGTACAGGTGTAACATAAGCATCCACCGGAGCAGCAGCCTGTATCCCTTCGCAGAACGCTATCATTCCTTCTGCAGTGCCAAGTTTCACACACTGAATTATATCGCTTCTTACATCTTCAGAGCCCGGACATACATCAAATCCCAGGTTTTCAAATACTTTTGCACAAAGCATTGCTCCTTTTAAAGCTCCGTTTACCACTTTAGGAGCCATAAACAGGCCTTGGAGCATCGTTCTTGTCTGGCCAAATGTAAGACCGCATTCTTTACCTATTCCAACAGTTGTTAGTCTGTATGATATCAGTTTAATAAGATCCGCTTTGCCTGCGATATATCCGCCTGTCAGAGCAAGACCTCCTCCGGGATTCTTTATGAGAGAACCGGCCATTACGTCAACGCCCACTTCAGTAGGTTCTTTAACATCAAGAAACTCACCGTAACAGTTGTCAGCCATCATTATAATATCAGGATTTATTGATTTAACAAAACTGCAGCACTCTCCCATTTCATCTACAGACATGGATTTTCTCCATCCGTAACCTGTAGCTCTCTGCATGCAGACCATCTTTGTTTTTTCTGTTATCGTTTTTCCTAAAGCCTCAAGATCTATCGTACCGTCAGGTTTAAGTTCGACCTGCTTATAAACAACCCCAAAATCTTTTAAAGATCCGTCTCCGGCCTTGCCTTTGATCCCAATGACCTGTTCAAGAGTATCATAAGGCTTTCCTGTGCAGTATATGATCTCATCTCCCGGTCTAAGAATACCTGTTAAAGTCAAAGATAACGCATGTGTACCATTAACAATTATTGGTCTTACGATAGCATCTTCAGTTTTAAAAAGATCCGCAAAAACCTGTTCTGTGGTCTCACGTCCTGCATCGTTGTATCCGTAGCCTGTATTCCAGGAAAAATGTTTATCACTTACACGGTTTTTCTGAAGAGCTCCAAGCACCTTGTACTGATTGAATTCTGTAACATCATCAAGAGTCTTGAACTGTTCTTCAAGCTGTTTTTCTGCTTCATTTATGTAACTAAGTATTTTAGGATCTATATTCAGTTCCTCAATGAGAAATTTATCAGTCTTTTTCAATGTTGTCCTCCTCAAATTCATCAAGCCATTCAAAATTATTTATAAGCTCGCGTTTTGTATTTCTTTTGTGGGCAGCATAAAGCTGTGTTGTAGTTATGTTATCATGATCCAGCAAAGCCTGCACATCAAAAATAGAGTTGCCTTCTTCTATAAGAGCCGTGGCTGCCGTAGCTCTCAATTTATGAGGGCTGTAGCCGAAGTCCCTGCCCTTTGACATAGCTATAGAAGTATATTTTTTAACAAGATCCCTTATAGCTCTTTCCGTTATCCTGCGTTTCTGAAGTGAAAGAAAAAGTGCATCTTTATATTCATCAGCTATTAAACTGTCCATAGGTCTTTCCAGATCGATATAATCCCTTATTACCTTTTCCACAGATTTGTTTAAAGGCATAGTAGATTCCTTGCCTCTTTTTCTGTATATCTTAAATTCACCTTTTTGAAAATCAAAAGATGATATATTAAGCTGCTGCAGCTCGTAAAGCCTGAGTCCATATGTTATGAACAAAAGAAGTATAGCAGTATCTCTGTATTTTGTTTTTGACCAGTACTCTTTTTCTTTTTTTGTAAGACCGTTACCTTCAAAAACCGCATCTATCATGATCTTAACTTCATCGATATCAAGCCTCTTTATCTCCCTTTCTCCCGGTTTGGGAAGTTTTATAGGGTCAAAACCATCGGTTATATTATTAGGTATGGTCTCATCTCTGTACAAATACTTAAATAAAACAGAAAGAGATGATTTTTTTCTGGATAAAGATCGGTTGCCGTTTTCATATATGTATACTGCCGTTTCCTTTTCTACCCTGTAGTGCCTGCAGTAATCATTTATATAATAATTTATATCTCCTGCTTTTATCCTTGCAAATTCAGAAGCTTTTATATCCCTTGGTTTTTCAGCAGAGGTAAGATCTGTCTCATTTACAAGATATTCGCAAAAGAACCTTATATCAAACAGATAGGCCATCCTGGTATTCGGGAGCACACCGCTTTTTAAATAAGAAAAAAATCCTCGCATAAAAGAAGGCAGTTCATTTTCAAGTTCCCTGCATTTCTCCATTATTTCATTTTCTCTTTTTACGATGTTGTCCGGTTTATCAGTCTTATTATGGATCCTGATCTCCTTTTTGCCTTCTTTTCTGACTGCCATTTAAACACCTCTCCAGCACTTCAGGATATCTTCCAAAGCTTCGTCTTTAGTCTTTTCACTAAGATTTATCCAGTTTATATCCTCATATCTTCTGAGCCATGTCATTTGTCGCTTAGCATAATGCCTAGTATTTCTTTTGATAAGATAAACTGCTTCTTCAAGGTCATATTCCTCTCTAATATATCCAAAAAGCTCTTTATAACCGATACCCTTCATGGAAATATGCTCTTCAGTAAGCCCCATTTCATCAAGCATCTTTATTTCTTCCAAAAGTCCCATATCCATAAGGATATCTACCCTCTTATTTATCCTGTCGTACAATTCTTCCCTGTCTCTGTATAAGCCGATAAAACAATGATCATAATCATCGGTTTTAACAAAAGATTCGCTGAACTCGCGCACCCTTCCCTGACCTTCTTCAAGCATTTCCAAAGCCCTGATAACTTTCTTTACATTATTAGGATGTATACGTTCCGCAGCTTTAGGATCTTTTTCTTTAAGCATATCATGAAGAGCTTCTTTCCCCTTAGTCTCTGCTATATTTTCAAGTTTCTTCCTTCCTTCTTTATTATCAGGCATTGCCGAAAAATCCATTTTGTAAATGAGGGAATTTATATAAAGTCCTGTCCCTCCGGATATTATAGGGGTCTTTCCTCTTGAAAAAATGTCTTCTATAGCTTTTTTTGCCATTTCACTGTAAATGAATACAGAAAACTCTTCTCTGGGATCTATCTCATCCACCATATGATGAACAGCCTGTGCCATTTCTTCCTTTGTAGGTTTTGCGCTGCCTATATCCATATATTTATACAGCTGCATAGAATCTGCAGAAACTATCTCTCCGTCAAGAAGTTTTGCAAGTTCCAAAGAATACTCAGTTTTCCCTACTGCTGTAGGACCTGCCAGTATCAATATTTTTCTGTCGCTCATTTTTATATCCTTTTAAACATTTTTTCCATATCTTTAACGCCCATTTTGATTATGACCGGTCGGCCATGCGGACATGAAAACGGGTTCTCAGTCTCAGACAGATCATTAAGCAATGCTCTTATTTCATCTGCAGTTAATCTGTCATTGGCTTTTACCGCGCTTTTACAGGATCTCATTATTATTTTTTCCACTGTTTTCCTGTCTTTAAAATCATAAGTTTCGGACAACCCATCCAGATAATCATCTAAAAACCTTTCCGCCTCAGACATATCCATATATGAAGGTATTCCTCGGAATATATATGTTCTCTCTCCGAAAGGCTCCGGTATAAATCCTGCTTTTTCAAGAAAACCAGCCCAGCCGTCATCTGCGTTTTTCACATAGTGAGGAATTTCTTTAACAATAGGCGCCAGGATCATCTGAGGTGATGCATTCTCACTGTAAAACTCATTCAAGAACTTTTCATAAAATACTCTTTCATGAGCAGCATGCTGATCTATAAGATAAAAAGTATTATAGTCCTTTGCAGCAATATAAGTATTGAAGAGAACTCCCATAACTTCAAGTTCAGATACATCAAATTTCTTTTCTTTATCCTTTACAGGGAGCACAGCTTCCTTTTCTGTAACAGTTACTGTCTCTGTTATATTATCAGTTCTTTGAACTTCGTTAACAGGTTCACTTATCGGAATCGCTGATATTTCTTCTACTTTTTCAGACTCAGCTTTTTTAAAAATCTGAATTTTATCTTCTCTATTTTTTATGATATTTTCATTTTTGGTTTCCTGTAAATTTATTATGTCTACCTTTCCCGATTTTGGAGTAAACTTTTCCTCTTTCTTTTCCGCTTTAGGTTTAAATACTTTTATCTCTTCCTGAACAGAAGTTTCTATCTCAAGATCAGGCACAGCAAAAATCTTACGTTTTTCAATTTCTGTATTTGTCACCGAAACAGACATTGAATTGCCTTTTAATATCGTTTCCTCTGACATGTCCGTTATTCCGGATCTTGTATTCAAACGTTCAAATACAGCTCCTCTTATAAACTCTCTGACTTCTAAAGGAGCGGAAAAACGTATTTCTTTTTTATTAGGATGAACGTTAACATCCACAGATCCCGGAGGCAGCTCAAGGAAAATATACGCAACAGGATATCTTCCTTCAGGGATCTTATCACCGTATCCCAATGCAACTCCATCCTCCATAGTCTTGTTCACTATGTATCTGCCGTTAACGAAGTAAAATTGATTTCTTCTTGTATTCTTTGTGTATTTAGGATTAGAAATAAAGCCTTTTACCTTCATATCCCCGGATTCTTTTTCGAAAGATATCAGGCTGCTTCCTATTTCTTTGCCATATATTACATATATATTTTCCAGCACATCCCCTTTCCCGGATGTACCGAAGACCTGACTGCCGTTGTTTATCATCCTAAACTTTATATCAGGATAAGCCAGCGCCATCTTTGATATGAAATCAGTTATAAGGGAACTCTCTGTTCCATCTTTTTTCATGAATTTTTCTCTTGCCGGAGTGTTGTAAAACAGATCTTTTACTACGATCGTAGTCCCGTCTGAAGCTCCGACAGGAACTTTTTCAACCACATTCCCTCCGTCTATTGATATTCTTACACCTGCAGACTCTTCCGGGATCTTAGTTATCATCTGAGTTCTGGTAACCGCCGCAATGCTGGCAAGAGCTTCTCCCCTGAAACCTAAAGTGCTGATTTTAAACAGATCTGAATCCTTTTCGATCTTGCTTGTAGCATGCCTGAAAAAGGCTGTTTCTACATCCTGAGGCGGGATCCCGCAGCCGTTGTCAGTGACTCTTATGTAGCTTTTGCCGCCGTTCTTTATTTCAACAGTTATGTAATCTGCACCGGAATCTATACTGTTTTCTACCAGTTCTTTGACTATAGAAATTGGTCTGTCCACCACTTCTCCGGCAGCTATCCTGTCAGCTACACTTTTAGGCAGTCTTTGTATTCTTTTTCTTTCAAAAATTTTTTTTAATCCCATACTCTCACCTTTTACTGAACAGCTTTTTTAAGTTCCTCCAGGATAACAAAGGCCTGTGAAGGAGTTATATTCATCAAGTCAAGTTCTTTGATCTGCTCAACTATAGGATTCGGTGCAAATCCGAAAAAGCTAAGCTGATCTGAAGACTCATCCTTTTTAGGTTTTGCTTTTTCAGCTTTTTTGAGCAGTTCACCATCTTTGCCGGGCGATCCGCTTTCTAGTTCTTCCAGCTTTTCTTCAGCAGAATCAAGAAGATCCTTG
The DNA here is from genome assembly GCA_017397005.1 of Bacillota bacterium. GTDB lineage: Bacteria > Bacillota > Clostridia > Peptostreptococcales > Anaerovoracaceae > RGIG1899. The sequence goes on along the minus strand of JAFQKJ010000042.1, from coordinate 26 downwards.
GGTACGCCTGCAATTTTTGCTACGTG
>JAFQKJ010000041.1 GCA_017397005.1 Bacillota bacterium | reverse complement strand
ATCATATTTCTTTTTTATACTATTGATTTTATATTCCATGAAAGAAACAGCTTTCTCAGTCAATTCTTCAAATGCTTTTTTACCGTTTTTTCGTATAAACTCATCAGGATCCTTCCCATCATCTATAACAAGGATCTTAACTTTCAATCCCGCTTCCTGAAGTATATCTATACCTCTCATAGCAGCGGCTTGTCCCGCTCCGTCAGAGTCATATGAGAGGACTACTGTATCTGTATATCTTTTCAAAAGTTTTGCCTGTTCAGGCGTAAGAGCGGTTCCAAGGCTTGCTACAACATTTTCCACCCCTGCTTCAACAAGAGATATGACATCCATATAGCCTTCCACAACGATAGCAAGGTTCTGCCTTCTTATTTCATTTTTAGCCAGATTAAGTCCGTACAGATTGTCCTTTTTTTTGAAAACAAGAGTTTCAGGAGAATTGAGATATTTCGGCATACTGTCGTCGATAGCCCTTCCACCGAATCCTATCACCTTATCTCTCGTATTCTTTATAGGAAAAATAACTCTGTTCCTGAATTTATCATAGCTTTCATTCTTTTTATTTTTTGAGAACAGCCCTGCTTCCAAAGCCAGTTCTTCAGAAATATCCTTATCTTTAAAATGAGCAACCAGATCCCGCCATTCATCCTTAGCATAACCAATGCCGAATTTTACAGCGGTTTCAGGAGAGATGCCTCTGGATACCACATATTTCAAGCCTTCGTTGGCTCCGTTTCTTAGATTTTTATAAAAATGTATAGCCGCAGTCCTGTTCAGCTCATACATGTCATCTTTTTTCTTGTCAAATTTTTTAGGAGCTTTTTTTATTTCGATCCCTGCTTCAGATGCAAGTTTTTCCACTGCATCCATAAAATCGATATTTTCTATCAGCTGCACGAACCTTATAACATCCCCTGTTTTCCCGCACCCGAAACAAGTAAATATCTGTTTCTCCTGAGATACTATAAAGGAAGGGGTCTTTTCTCCGTGAAAAGGACAAAGACCTTTGTAATTGCTTCCGGCTCTCTTTAAAACAACATATTTACCTATGACATCTACGATATCGCAGTTTTCCTTGACTTGTTCAATTACATCATCGTATGCTGATCTGCTCATAATTTCCTCTAAACTCTAGGCATAAATACCTTTTCATACATTCTAAGTGCGTATCTGTCCGTCATTGATGCTATATAATCTTTAACCGCTTCATTCACTCCCCATTCTTCTATGAGTGAATACATGTCTTTAGGGAGTTCTTTCGGATCGGATAGAAAATGATCATATAATTGTCTTATCATATAATTTATCTTTTCCGTTTCGTCTTTTCGCCATGGAGTGCGATAAACATTTTTAAACATAAAGCTTCTCAGTTCATTCATTGCATCCCAGCGTTCTCTGCTCATTATTATTTCTTCATTATCTTCACTGTTCTCTATCATATCCGTTACAAGAGTATTTATCCTCTTGCTGTGGGTCTCCCCAAGGACTTTAATTGCTCCCTTAGGCAGTTCTTCAAACTTTATGATCCCGCCTCTTAGAGCATCATCTATGTCATGATTTATGTAAGCTATTCTATCGCTGATCTTTACTACCTGTCCTTCAAGAGTGATAGGTTTTACCGGACCTGTATGGTTAAGAATGCCGTCTCTTACCTCTAATGTCAGATTCAGAGGTGATCCTGAAGGACTTTTTTCCAGCACCTCCACCACTCTCAAACTTTGCACATTGTGTCTGAATCCCCCCGGATGTATTTCATTAAGGCAGCTTTCTCCACTGTGACCGAAAGGTGTATGACCAAGATCGTGACCCATTGCAATAGCATCTGTAAGATCTTCATTTAATGCCAGTCCTCTTGCTATTGTCTTTGCTATCTGAGCCACTTCTAATGTATGGGTAAGTCTTGTTCTGTAATGATCATCCTCCGGTGCTATGAATACCTGAGTCTTATGCATAAGCCTTCTTAAAGCTTTGGAGTGGATGATCCTGTCTCTGTCTCTTTGATATTCAGTCCTGACTTCGCATTTTTCTTCTTCCAGCAGCCTTCCTACAGTCTCTGCTGATTTTGCAGCGTATTTTGATAGTCTCTCATATTCCAATTCTTCGTATTTTTCTCTGTATATCATCCCATCGCCCCTTTTATATGTCTAAACGATATGTCAAATCATAGTTCATTTATGTCTATATATATTATATTCTGCGTTATTTTTCGATTTCCTTTTTTTTGCACAAAAAAGGCGGAAAAATTTCCGCCTCCTGATAAAAACCTGACATTTTCACTTTTCCTTCGGAAGTATGCTGAAGTATAACAGTATATTCAAAACATCCTTCCGGGTCTGCGCTCTCATCTTCTTCTGTCCATCGTATTACAGTTCTTATCACTACACCTCCTTGATCCCGAGACAGAAGCTGGAATTCCAGGATCTCAAACCCTGTTACTCTCTCCAGGTCAGTATCCCTGTTTTCCTCAATACTTTCCAGATCTCTGCTTAGCAAAGGTTCCGCCAGTATCTCTTCCAGTTCATCTTCCACATTTTCGTCCCCGTAATATGACTGATCCAGCAGCTCTATCCTCATATCCAGTATTCTGTTCAGTTCTGATTCGTAATCGTAAGTTTTTTCTAATTCAATATCTGCAGCAACAGAGAAGATCATCAGCCATATTACCGGGATCCCTACCGATAATAGTTTCATGGCTTCCTCCTTATGTAAAATATGCTCTATTATACCTCCTGATTTGTGCAGAATTTGTAAAAAAACACCGAATAGAAAAAGGGCGAGATTTTCGCCCTTTGATCAGTCAACTATTTCTATATTGTCCAGCTGCTTTTTAAAATTAGCTCTGAAAGCCGCAAGATACTCTTTTCTCAGAACATCTCTTTCCGCAAGTTCTTCCGGAGTCAGCTCTCTTTCTTTTGCAATTTTAGCAAGCTCATTTATCCTTGCCAAACGCTTTGTTTCGATCATTTTACGCTTCCTTAGCTCTTCCGAGATATTCGCCTGTTCTTGTGTCGATCTGGATGAGTTCGCCTTCATTGATGAAGATAGGAACCTGAATAACAGCGCCTGTTTCTACTGTAGCAGCTTTTGTTACGTTAGTAGCTGTATCGCCTTTAACGCCCGGTTCTGTTTCAACTACTTTGAGGTTTACAAAGTTTGGAGCTTCAACGAGGAATGCTGAGCCTTTGTAGAATTTGATTGTAGCTGTGTCATTTTCTCTTAAATATTTGATAGCGTCTTCTACTACATCTTCTCCGAGAGGGATCTGGTCGTATGTTTCCTGATCCATGAAATAATAGAGTTCTCCATCGTTGTATAAGTACTGCATCTGTTTTGTTTCGATATGTGCTTTAGGGAATTTGTCATCTGGGTTGAAAGCTTCTTCTCTTGTAGCTCCATTGAGGATGTTTCTGTACTTTGTTCTCACGAAAGCAGCTCCCTTACCAGGTTTTACGTGCTGGAAATCCAGTACTACGTGAGGCTGACCGTTAATTTCAAATGTAACACCTTTTCTAAAATCGCCTGCATATACCATTATATTTTCCTCCATTAAATTATAATTAAATCTTTATTTGAAGAAGAAAGAACTTCATAACCGGATTCTGTTACCAGGACCAGATCTTCGATTCTTACCCCAAATTTGCCGGGCAGATATATTCCGGGTTCTATTGTTACTGCCATACCCGGGCTGAGAGTTTCGGTTCCCTTAGGGCCTAAGGTTGGCGCTTCATGGATCTCAAGTCCTACACCATGTCCAAGTCCGTGACCAAAATACTCCCCATATCCATAATATTTTATAATATCACGTGCTGTCATGTCAACGTCTACGACACTTTTTCCCGCAAATACTGCTTCAAGGGACTTTTGCTGAGCCTCTTTGACAATATTATACACATTTTCCTGTTCCTTAGAAGGTTCTCCCAACAGAAGATTCCTTGTCATGTCGGAACAGTATCCGCCCACTTTTCAGCCGTAGTCCAGAGTTATAAAATCCCCCTGCTCTATTTTTTTATCAGTAGGCATTCCATGAGGAAGACTGCTTCTCTTTCCCGACACCACAATACTGTCGAAAGAAAGACATTCCGCACCGTTTGTCCTCATAAAGTATTCAAGTTCAAAAGCCACTTCCTTTTCAGTCATCCCTGCTTTTACATATCCCTGAAGATGTGTAAACGCAAGATCTCCTATATCCTCAGCCTTTCTGAGACATTCCATTTCATGCTCGTCCTTTATGATCCTGAGTTTTTCTACAAGACCGTCAGCAGAGCTCAATGCCCCTTTAAACTTTGAACACATCATTTTGTAGAATTCATATGATATGTCATCTTCTTCTATTGCCAAACTCTTTATTCCCAGTTTGTTTATAAAATCAAAAACCGTAAATACTCTGTCTATCAGCACCGGAGTAAGGCCTGCTTTATTCTCTCCCGCCGCCTCAATATATCTAAAGTCAGTGATTATATAATTCTCTTTTCCGTTAAGAAGAACAAAGCAGTTTGAGGATTTGAAGTTGGAAAGATATATAACATTTTCCTGTTTGGATATAAGTACAGCCTCTGCACCAAGTTCCCTGATCCCCGATACTGCCCTTTCTACTCTGCCGGGTAAATACTTATCTACACTATTCAACTTTTACCGCATCCTCTAAAATCTTGTAAATGTCAGCGATAACTCTTGTGAACATCATTTCAGCCTGCATATATTCCATAGCCTTAGGGTCTTTCATGATGATCTGGTACAGATCCTGGATCTGCTGCATCACATCTGCCTCAACTTCCTGTCCTGTAAACTGTGCTGCCTGAAGCTGGAACTGCTTCTGCTGAAAATCTCCCAGCATCTCGTTTAATTCCGGAATGGCTGAAACTTCTGCTTTGATCTTTACATAATTTTTGTATTCGTCACTTGCTTTGATAGCTCTTGCAAGGCCATGAGCTTCGTCATAAATATTCATTTTGTCCTCCTTAAACTTCTATGAAAATAGGCAGTATGACCGGACTTCTCTTTGTCTGTTTATAGATGAAATCTCTAAGTTCATCTTTAACACCGTTCTTAAGAACAGACCAGTCCTTAACACCTTCGCTTTCATATTTATCAAGACGTTCTTTTACTGCATTTCTTGCAGCCTCTATCAGATCTTCGGACTCTCTTACATAAACAAATCCTCTTGAAATGATCTCAGGACTCGTACATACAAATCCGGTCTCTTTAGAAATAGCGGCAACTACTATGATAAGTCCTCCTTCTGAGAGGAGCTTTCTGTCTCTGAGAACTATATTTCCTACGTCTCCTACACCGAGTCCATCAACAAGGATGTTTCCGCTAGGAACTGCATTTTCAGTTCTTACAGCCCCCTTATCACTGAACTCCAGAACATCTCCGTTTTCCATAAGGAAAATGTTTTCATTGCTCATCCCCAGATCTTCTGCGATTTTTGAATGAGCCAAAAGATGCCTGTATTCCCCGTGGACAGGAAGGAAATATTTAGGTTTTATCAAAGAATGGATCAGTTTCAGCTCTTCTTCACTGGCATGACCCGAAACGTGGATATCAGCCACGTCTGAATGAATGACCTTTGCACCCTTTTCAAAAAGCTTATTGATTATAGTGGATACAGGTTTTTCATTTCCCGGGATAGGGTTTGAGGAGAAAATTATAGTATCGCCTTTTTTAACCTGAATCATTTTGTGCTCAGAATTAGCCATTCTTGTCAGAGCAGACATCGGTTCGCCCTGACTTCCTGTCGTGATGATAACCACCTTGTCATCATCCATAGTTCTTATTTTATTTATATCTACGATAGCACCTTTAGGCACTTTCATATATCCCAGTTCTGTGGCAGTTTGAACTACATTTACCATGCTCCTGCCTGACATAGCCACACATCTTCCGTTTTTAACAGCTGCGTCTATTATCCTCTGCACTCTGTAAACATTCGAAGCAAAAGTAGCTATGATTATTCTGGATTCCGCCTCCGCAAATATATTATCCAGCGTTATACCTACTGTTCTTTCAGAAGCGGTAAATCCTTTTTTGCCGGCATTTGTACTGTCAGCCATCATAAGAAGCACCCCTTCTCCTCCCAGAGTAGCCAGCCTCTGGAAGTTTATAGGGTCACCGTCCAGCGGTGTATAGTCTATTTTAAAATCTCCGGTGTGGAATATATATCCCAAAGGAGTCTTTATCGCATAAGCCGCAGACCCCGGTATAGAGTGAGTCATTCTGATCACTTCCACACTGAAATTGCCAAGTTTTATAACATCTCCGTTGGTAACATCGATCAATGTTCCCGAGATCCCATGTTCTTTAAGTTTGTTCTCGATCAGTCCTAATGACAATCTGGCGCCGTATACCGGTACCTCACCAAACTGTTTTAAGAAATAAGGAAGAGCACCTATATGGTCTTCATGGCCATGAGTTATGAACATGGCCTTGATCTTATTCCTGTTCCTATGAAGATAAGAGAAATCCGGGATTACAATATCGATTCCAAGCATTTCGTCCTCCGGGAAGCACAGCCCGCAATCCACGATAATGATTTCATCTTTATATTCGAACACAGTCATATTCTTACCGATCTCATTAAGCCCGCCCAGCGGTATGACTTTAACTGTGTCCATATTTGTCTGTTTTCGCAAAGTAAACCTCCTGTTTATTTAACAACAATATTTACCAGCTTGCCAGGAACACTTATTACTTTAACTACTGTTTTTTCTCCGATCAACTGTTTTGTATTATCTCTGTCCATAACAAGCTTTTCCAACTCGTCTTTAGTCAAGCCGTTAGCAACATTTAATTTTTCTTTAAGTTTTCCGTTTATCTGAATAACTATTTCGATCTCATCTTTTACTAACGCACTTTCTTCATATGTCGGCCATGATTCTGTATAAACTGAATTTGTATGTCCCAATTTTTCCCACATTTCTTCACAAATATGCGGAGTAAACGGTGAAAGGACTCTGATAAGATCTTCAACTGCAGCTTTAAGAAGCTCTGCATTGATATCTTTATTTTCTTTGTATCTGTAGATCTCATTTACAAGTTCCATAATAGAACTGATAGCTGTATTGAAGTTGAATCTTCCGCCTGCATCCTCAGTAACCTTCTTGATGGTAGCGTTGAGCTGATATGCAAGATCCTTGTCTGCTGAAGTCTTGATTTCATATGCGCCGCCTGCACCTTTGATCACATCTTCGAGTTCATCCACAAGTCTGAATACTCTGTTAAGGAATCTGTAGCTTCCTTCTACGCCGGCATCTGACCAGTCAAGCTCTCTTTCAGGAGGTGCTGCAAAGAGGATAAATAACCTTGCTGTATCTGCACCGTATTTGCTGATGATCTCATCAGGAGATACAACGTTTCCTATGGATTTACTCATCTTCTTTCCGTCTTTTATAACCATACCCTGTGTGAGAAGGTTCTTGAACGGTTCTTCTGTTGTTACAAGACCAAGGTCATATAATGCCATTTGGAAGAAACGAGCGTACATAAGGTGAAGGATAGCATGTTCTACACCGCCGATGTACTGGTCAACATTCATCCAGTATTTAACTTTTTCAAAGCTGAATGCTTCTTCTGTGTTCCTTGCATCACAGTATCTGAGGAAGTACCATGATGAATCAAGGAATGTATCCATTGTGTCGATCTCTCTCTTTGCCGGCTGACCGCAGACAGGACATACAGTGTCTACGAAAGTCTTGCTTGTAGCAATAGGAGATTCTCCCTTTCCTGTAAATTCAACATCTGTAGGAAGGATAACAGGAAGGTTTTCTTCTTTTTCAGGTACCCAGCCGCAGTGTTCGCAGTAGATCATAGGGATAGGTGTTCCCCAGTATCTCTGTCTGGAAATGAGCCAGTCTCTTAATCTGTAGTTGATAGATTTCTTACCTATACCCTTTTCTTCAACGAGTTCTGTAAGTTTTTCTATAGCAACCTTGTTATTCATTCCGTTATATTCGCCGGAATTGATGAGAGTACCTTCAGCCGCGCATGCAGCCTGTAAATTATTAACATCGATCTCAGGATCTCCCGGATCTACTACCGGAACGATAGGAAGATCGAATTTTTTAGCAAAATCAAAGTCTCTCTGATCGTGACCAGGTACACCCATTACGATACCTGTACCATATCCCATAAGTACGTAATCTGTTACATAAATAGGGATCTCTTTTTCTGTGAACGGATTGATCGCATATCTTCCTGTGAATACGCCGGTCTTTTCGCCGACTGTTGATGTACGTTCAATATCATTTTTGTGTGAAGCTTCTTCAATATATGCTCTAACTGCTTCTTCGTATTCTGTTCCTTTAATAAGATTTTCAACTTCAGGATGTTCAGGAGCGATTACCATGAATGTTGTTCCAAAGATAGTGTCAACACGTGTAGTGAAAACTGTGAACACTTTGTCAAGATCTTTTACTTTGAAATCAACTTCCGCACCTGTAGATCTGCCGATCCAGTTTTTCTGCATGATCTTTACTTTGTTAGGCCATCCGTCCATTGTATCTAAATTATCAAGAAGTCTGTCAGCATAATCAGTGATCTTGAAATACCACTGAGAAAGGCTCTTCTTTCCTACTACAGATCCGCATCTTTCGCAGCAGCCGTCAACTACCTGTTCGTTTGCCAGTACTGTCGCGCAGCTTGGACACCAGTTTACAGGATTTTCTTTTTTGTAAGCCAGACCTTTCTTATAGAACTGGATAAAGATCCACTGCATCCATTTATAATATTCAGGATGAGATGTTGCAACTTCTCTATCCCAGTCATATGAAAGACCAAGACGTCTGAGCTGAACATTCATTTCAGCAATGTTTCCCCAAGTCCACTTTGCAGGTTCTACACCGTTTTTGATCGCAGCGTTTTCTGCAGGAAGACCGAAGCTGTCATACCCCATAGGATGAAGTACGTTAAAACCTGCCATATGCTTGTATCTTGCCACTACGTCACCGATAGAGTAGTTTCTTACGTGACCCATGTGAAGCTTTCCTGAAGGATATGGGAACATTTCGAGAACATAGTATTTCTCTTTGCTTTCATCCTCTACTGTTTTGAAGGATTTTTCTTCTTCCCATTTTTTCTGCCATTTTGCTTCTATGTTTTTAAAATCATAATACGCCATTTTTTACACCTCGTTTACTTATTTTATATATCTTTAGTTCCTTCAAAGTATGTTATCTCTCCGTCTCCCCATAACTTTTCAAGATTGTATCTTTCCCTCTGTTCCTTGGAAAAAACATTAACGATGATGTCTCCGAAATCCATCAGGATCCAGCCCGTACCGTTTTTGCCTTCACTGTGCTTTAGGAATACTCCCAGTTCAGCCAGTTTGTCTTCCACTTCATCTGCTATAGTCTTCATCAGTCTATCGGACGGGGCATGGGTGATCACGAAATAATCAGCAAAACCTGAAGTCTTTGAAATATCTATCAAGGTGATATCCTGACCTTTTTTGCTGTCTGCTACTTCGGCAGCTTTCCATGCTATAGCTTTATTATCCATCTTTTCTCCTTTCGACAAAACAAACATAATTGATCTGTCAAGAACTTTAATACATGCTTCGTGTATGTCTTTATAGGCCAGTTCCCTAAGTTCTTCAACTCCGGGAAAACTTCTTCCCGGCTCTATAGTGTCCGAAACGTATATTATTTTTTCGAGAACAGTCATGCCCGGCTTTCCTACTGTGTGGCACTCTATAGCTCCAAGGATCTCCCTATCCTTAAAACCGTATTCGTGTTCAAGCACCTTGGCCGCCACCTTGCTGTGAGCCAATGCAGTGTTTCCCAGATATTCCTGTCCTATTTCATATTTATTTACCAAAAAATCAGACTCTTCCACGCTGAGATTCTTGCAGAAGTCGTGCAGCAGGGCTGCTTTTTCTGCTTTCTCTGCATCACAGCCGTAGATCTCCGCCAATTCAACAGCAGTGTCTCTTACTCCAAGAGTATGTTTCAGTCTGCTTTCTTTGAGTCTTTTTTCCAGGAGGCCGATGATCTCTTTTGAGTCCATTTGTCATACCTCCTTATTCTATATATAATTTATTATCCGTTATATATTCGATTACCGGTCCCGGTACCAAAGCTTTTAAGTCTTCTCCCGCATACATGATTTTTCTTACTTCTGTAGATGAAACATCCGGTGCAGGAAGATTGACTATATTTATATTAGCTCCGAAATCCCGGCTTAAAAACTCCACTCGATCCGCCACTTTGTCCATTTCGTATTGCGGTCTTATACCCACTATGAAAGAAAACTCCTTCAGAAGCTTGTCCGCCGCATACCATCTTTCAAGAGAAAGCAGTTCGTCAGTGCCGGTGATAAAAGAAATCTCACAGTCGTTTCCGTATATTTTTTTTAGTTTGCACAAAGTTACATAAGTATATGACACTTCGGGACTTTTAACTTCTATATCCGAAACTTCTATGCCCTCTTCATCTCTTGTGGCTATTTCCAGCATATTTATCCTGTGTTCCGAGTCGATCAGTTTTAATACGCCTTCCTTAAAAGGATGCCTTCCCGTAGGGATCATGATGACTTTATCCAGTCCGCAATGCTCCTTTACATATTTAGCAAGGAACAAATGCCCTTTGTGTACCGGGCTGAAGGCTCCTCCCAAAACTCCGATCTTCAATTTACTCAACGTCCTTTTTTTCTTCCTGGACCTTTACTGAAATTGCCAGTTCATCAAGCTGTACCTGTTCGATTTCTCCAGGAGCTTCACTCATCATGCAGACTGCATTCTGATTCTTAGGGAATGCAATAACTTCTCTGATGCTGTCGCTTCCTGAAAGGAGCATTACCAGTCTGTCAAGACCGTATGCAAGTCCGCCGTGAGGAGGTGTTCCGTATTTAAGCGCTTCAATGAAGAATCCGAACTTCTTCTTTCTTTCTTCCGGAGAAAGTCCCAGAACTTCGAACATCTTTTCCTGAAGGTTCTGATCGTGTATTCTAATGCTTCCGCCGCCAAGTTCAACGCCGTTAAGGACGATGTCATAAGCAAGAGCCTTTACTTTTCCAAGATCTGAATCCAGATACTGGATATCATCAGGATTTGGCATTGTGAACGGATGATGCATTGCATAGTATCTTCCGTCTTCTTCGTTGTATTCCAGCAGAGGGAAGTCTGTGACCCAAAGGAAGTTGTACTGGTTCTTGTCCAGCATTCCCAGTCTTCCAGCCAGTTCTCTTCTTAAGAATCCGAGAGAATCGAATACTACCTTTGGTTTGTCAGCTACTATGAGGAGAAGGTCTCCCTGTTTAGCATCCATTCTTTCGTAGATAGCCTGCATTTCTTCTTCTGTCATGAATTTTGCAAATGATGATGTTACCTGTTCGCCCATCTTCACCCATGCAAGACCTTTAGCGCCGAATGTCTTGATGAGATCTACGAGCTTATCAACTTCTTTTCTGCTGAATTTGTCATTGCATCCGTTAAGGTTGATACCTCTTACGTCTTTTCCGTCAGCTACTGCATTTGCAAATACTCCGAATCCGCAGTCTTTTACTATATCGTTGAGATACTTGAGTTCGAAGCCCACTCTTGTGTCAGGCTTATCGCTTCCGTATCTTTCCATTGCTTCTTTATATGTGAGTCTTGGGAAAGGGGTCTGGATCTCTACGTCCATAACTTCTTTCATAAGCTTTGTAAGGAATCTTTCCTGTACAGCTATAATATCTTCCTGATCCACGAAAGACATTTCTATATCGATCTGTGTGAATTCAGGCTGTCTGTCTGCTCTGAGGTCTTCATCTCTGAAGCACTTAGCGATCTGATAGTATCTGTCTGTTCCTGCCACCATTAAAATCTGTTTGAACATCTGAGGTGACTGCGGAAGTGCGTAAAAGCTTCCCTGATTCACTCTGCTAGGGATTACGTAGTCTCTTGCTCCTTCCGGTGTAGGCTTGATGAGCATTGGAGTTTCAACGTCAACAAATCCTTCGCCGTCAAAGAAATTACGCACGCACTTTGTGATCTTATGTCTGAACATGAGATTGTTCTGCATATGAGGTTTTCTCAGATCCAGGAATCTGTATTTAAGTCTGAGGTTTTCTCCTACATCATCATCGTCTTTAATGTAGATAGGAGGTGTTTCAGCTTCTGAATAAATAGTAAGTCCGTCTGCGAAGATCTCAACATCACCTGTTGGAAGGTCGCTGTTCTTAGCTTCTCTTTCTCTTACAGTGCCTGTTACTCCTATAACGTATTCGCTTCTGAGTTTGTCCGCTGCTTCAAAAGCATCGTTGTCTATATCTTTGTCAAAAACTATCTGAATGATCCCTGATTTGTCTCTGAGGTCACAGAAAACGAGTCCGCCCAGATTTCTTCTTTTCTGCACCCAGCCGTTCACAGTCACTCTTTTTCCTGAATCTTCGATCCTTAGCTCGCCGCACATATTTGTACGTTTCATTATGCTGCCCATTTTTGGTTTCCTCCTATAACTTGTCGATTTCGTCCGCTGAAACAGAAGTCTGTTCTCCTGTTGCCATATTTTTAACGCTGAATGAGCCTGTCTTCACCTCATCCTCGCCAATAATGATCGTATTCTTTGCTTTTATCTTGTTTGCATACTTGAACTGATTCTTGAAGTTTCTTCCCATCATGTCCATCTGTACGCTCTTGCCGGCTCTTCTGAGCTTTCTTGCAAGTCCTGCGCCGTAGCCTCTTGCTTCATCTCCCATGGTAATGATCATATAATCAACACCTTCATCCTCAGGAAGCGCTATTCCTTCTTCACCCAAAAGCAGAAGAAGTCTTTCTATACCCATACCGAATCCCACGCCCGGTGTTGAAGGTCCGCCCACCTGCTCTATAAGGTTGTCGTATCTTCCGCCGCCGCAGACGGTTCCCTGAGCCATTTCTTTTGTTGAAACGAATTCAAAGGCTGTTTTTGTATAATAATCCAAACCTCTTACTATCCACGGATCCACAACATATTCAATGCCCATATCTGTGATTATGGATTTAAATTCTTCAAAATGATCTCTGCAGTCATCACAGAGATAATCCAGCATCATAGGAGCTCCTTCAACAAGCTTCTGGCACTCCTTGCTCTTGCAATCCAATATCCTCATAGGATTCTTATTGTATCTTCCTTTGCATGTATCGCAAAGTCCGTCAAATTTATCTGCAAGAAAAGCTTTGAGAGCTTCTCTATGCTTAGCTCTGCATTCAGGACATCCTACGCTATTTATCCTAAGTTCTATTTCCTTCATTCCGAGAGCTTCAAACATATCTGCAGCGATGCTTACGATCTCTGCATCTGCCATAGGGCTTGCGGAACCGAATATCTCTGTTCCCAACTGATGAAACTGTCTGTATCTGCCCTTCTGCATTTTTTCATATCTGAAGCATGGTGTGATATAATACAGCTTTGTTGGCTGTGTTTCTGCATAAATGCCGTTTTCAACAAACGCTCTTACCGCAGGTGATGTGCCTTCAGGTTTAAGTGTTATGTTTCTTCCTGCAAGGTCATCAAAGGAGTACATCTGCTTTTCTACTACGTCAGTAGTATCCCCTACACCTCTTACAAAAAGTTCTGTATGTTCGAACATAGGAGTCCTTATTTCCTTCATCGCATATCTGCTGCATATATCTCTGAAAAGGGATTCCAGATACTGCCACTTACCTGACTGAGCAGGTAAAATATCACTGGTTCCTTTTGGTGCCTGTGTTAACATATTTTTACTCCTTTTTAAAAAAATCTCTGATATTTCATTATATAACTAATCACTGCCAGTTGGCAAATATTAATTGGTTTTTGCGTTCAAGCATCTCGTCTATGCGTTCAATATATATCTCATAATTGGATACATTTGCTGCGCGTTCTATCCTGTTTTCACCGGGATAATATCTCTTGCTTATACCTCCGGCTCCAAGAGCTATCATAGTCTGTCTTTCATCCATAGTTTTTATATTATACAGACACTCTGTTCCCGGTTTGGCATAGCCTATATTTTCAAGATTGCCCACCATATACTTCTGCCTGTACAAGTAGTATGGTTTGTAACCTAAGTCATCCATCATATTTCTAGAAAAGTCTACCATGGAAGCCAGCTTTTCTACTTCTCTGTAGTTGAATTCGCTGTCCTCTTCTTTGAGTTTTGACGCTCTTTTTAGCGCAAGAGTATGGATAGTGATGTTTGCAGGGCCGAAAGCCGCCACTTCATCAAGTGTCCTTTTAAAATCCTCCAGTTCTTCACCCGGAAGTCCTGCGATGAGATCCATGTTTATATACTCTATACCTACTTCTTCTGCAAGTTTATATGCTTCATTTATCTGGTTTGGAGAATGTAGCCTTCCTATAGCCTCCAAAGTTTTTTCATTCATAGACTGAGGATTTATGCTTATCCTTTTTATACCGTGCTTTTGTATAACTTCAAGTTTTTCTCTTGTTATAGTATCAGGCCTTCCTGCTTCCACAGTGAATTCCTCACATCTGCTCATATCAAACTCTGTAAAAATTTTATTGAGAAGATCGTCAAGCTGTTCAGCGCTTAAAGTCGTTGGAGTGCCTCCTCCTATATAAAAGGATTCCGCCATTATGCCTTTTTCCTTCATCTTTGCAGAAACATATTCTATTTCTTTGTATAAAGCTTCAAGGTATCTTTCTATCTCGCCTTTCTTAGCAACATTTGCAGTGAAAGAACAGTATACACACCTTGTCGGGCAGAAAGGTATCCCCAGGTATATGCCCACATTATCAGGATCTCTTTCAGAAGACTGATCATACTGATTCTTCAAAGTCTCTATTAGAAGACCTGCTTTATCATCGTTTAAAAGGTAAAACTCCTTCATATATTCAAAAATCTCCGAATGACTCTTACCCTTTTGATAAAGCTCTCTGACGATCTTAACAGGCTTTACGCCTGTAAGTATCCCCCAAGGCAGCGACTTGCCTGTAGCATTGGAAAAGGCGGTAAATATCCCTCGCTTCACAGCGTTTTTCAAAGCCTTAATATCCTGAGGCTCTTCTCCTCTGTAATAAAAATCTTCTATTTTATTCGAAATTTCCTCTTTCTCAAAAACAACGGAAAAGCTTTGGCTGTTATCCAAAGCTTCATCCACCGTTATTTCATAGCTTCCTTTAGGCACGAACATTTTTACAAGTTCTTCTATCTCATATTGAGGCACAGAAGAACACAGCTTAATACTATACATACTCATCACTTTCTAAAAAAACGGATTGTATTTTTTCTCATTACCTATCGTTGAGCTTCCTTCATGACCGGGATAAACTTCAACATCTTCGTCCAGGATAAAGAGTTTTTCTCTTATTGATTCAAAGAGAGCATAATGGCTGCATAACGGGAAGTCTGTTCTTCCTACTGAACCGGCAAAAAGTGTGTCGCCGGAAAACAGCCATTTATCTGCCAGGATGCAAATACCTCCCGGAGAATGTCCCGGTGTATGGATTATTTTAAGTTCCTGACCTGCAAAAGGAATGATCTCTCCATCTGTAAGCCATTTATCTGCCATAAATGAAATGCTTTTTCCAAATAATGCTCTAGAAGAATTGTACATTGGGCTTTCAAGCATTTCTTTTTCAGCTTTATGAGCATAAATAGGTGCTTTGAACTTGTCTCTGTATTCTTCTGCTCCGCCGATATGGTCAGCATGACCGTGTGTAAGGATGATAAAATCCACCTTGAGCTTATTCATCTCAATAAAGCTTGTAAGCGCAGCACTCACTCCGCCAGGATCCACGATAAATGCATTTTTCATTTCGCTGTCATAAACAAGATATGTGTTTACATATAAAGGGCCTGTATAAAACTGTTTCATCATCAACATAGCAATTCACCTCATTAAAATAATTTTTTGCTGTCTAAAAGAAGGGTGACAGGTCCGTCATTATATATCTTTACCAGCATTTCTGCCTGAAATATTCCTTCTCCAACTTTTATATCATAACTTCTGAGTTTTTCTGTAAAGTAGTCATATAAAGCTTTTGCCTTTTCCGGTCTGGCGGCTTCAGTAAATCCCGGTCTTCTGCCTTTTCTGCAGTCTCCATAAAGAGTGAACTGAGATATGGCAAGTATCTCTCCTCCCACATCTTTTAACGAAAGATTCATCTTACCTTCTTCATCTTCAAAAACTCTGAGATTGCTGACTTTATCTGCAATATAGTCAGCATCCGCTTCTGTATCTTCGTTCCCTACACCGAGAAGCACCACAAATCCATTATTAATTTCTCCTGTTATTTTTCCTTCCACGGTGACAGAACCTTCGGTTACTCTCTGAACTACTGCTCTCATTCCTCTCCTCCTGTCAATTACGTTGTTGCTCTGTAAGCATCTATGAT
>JAFQKJ010000040.1 GCA_017397005.1 Bacillota bacterium | reverse complement strand
GTTATTTCATCGCTGTCCTTGTCAAGGCTCATAAGTCTTTGTTTTGCATTATCCAAAATAGCTTTACATTCTTCGTAATATTTAGATGCATCTTCAAACAGCTTAATAGATTCTTCAAGAGAAACAGACTCCTTTTTTAATAAAGCAGCAGCTTCTTCAAGTTTAGCATATGAATCCTCAAAACTCTTTTTCTTAGCCATTATCCTGCACCTCTACTTTCCTGATATCCTTTATAAGACAGTCCAAACTGCCGTCCTTTATTCTTACACTTATCACATCTCCCGGATCAACTTCCGAAACACTGCGAATAAATTTTCCTTCTTCATCTGTTACCGCACCGTAGCCAAGACTCAGGATCTTTACAGGATCCATACTGTCTGCCCGGCTCTTTAATTTTTCGATTTTGATTTCTTCTCTATATATTTTTTCTTTAAAAAGGATAACAACATCCTTCATAATGCTGTCCAGTTTGTTTTCATATCCTGACATCTTGTTTTCCACAACAGTTATAAGGTTTTCTTTGGAATGCATTTCCAAAGCATTTTCCAAAAACTCAGTCTTATGAACTGCTGCTCTCTTTGACTCAGAAATAAAACTTTCCATATTCGCTCGGATATCTCTCATATCCGGCACTGCTGCTTCAGCCGCTGCCGTAGGTGTTGCAGCCCTCAAGTCTGCCACAAAATCTGCAATGGTAAAATCCGTTTCATGTCCCACCGCTGATATTACCGGTATATCAGACGCAAATATGCTTCTAGCCACCCTTTCCTCATTAAAAGCCCACAGTTCTTCGGCTGAGCCGCCTCCTCTGCCTACAATAATAACATCCGGCGGAGATTCCATTCTGTTCATAGCTTTTATAGCATCTTCTATATCCCCGGAAGCTCCATCTCCCTGAACAAGACAGGGACACAGTATTATATCCACATAGTCGTTTTTATTTTTTATAGTCCTGATCATATCCCATACAGCCGCTCCGGTAGCAGAAGTGACTATACCTACAGAGCGCGGAAAAACAGGTATAGGTTTTTTGTATTCCTGTGAAAAAAGGCCTTCTGAGCTCAGTTTTTGCTTCAGCTTTTCAAACGCAGCCGCCAGGTTCCCTTCGCCTTCTATCCTTATATCCGAAACATTCAGTGAATAAGAACCGCCTTTTTCATACAGGTATATATATCCTGAAGCGATTATTTCCATACCTTCCTCTAAAGGATATCTGAGATACCTTGCCTTGTCAGCAGGCAAAAAGCAGTTTATCCTGCTTCCCTTATCCTTCATAGAAAAATACACATGTCCTGTGCCATGATATTTAAGATTCGACACTTCACCTATAACCGATATGTTTGAAAGCAGAGGATCGCTTTGCAATACTGTCTTTATATATTTGTTAACCTGTGAAACTTGAACCGGTCTCATCCGCCAAATACCTCTTCATTCCCATTATCGCTATCCCCACCGCATTGTCCGAAGACAGTTCAGGAGAACCGAAATACAATTCTTTATCATTTTCAAACATTTTTCTTATAAACCGGCTGGCTGAAACTCCGCCTGCCATGATAACTGATCCTATCTCTGTATTTTTTCTGGCTTGATCTATAACATCTTTTAAAGCCTGTCCGATACGAGACATAAGTGCATAAGAAACAATGCCCTTGAACATCTGAGTCTCATCTTTTTCTTTGTCTATATATCTTTGTATCTGAGTTTCTATCCCCGATACATTCATCATACCTTCTTCGGTCTTTATCCTGCAAAACAGTTTTTTGTGGACCTTGAGAAGATCCGGTTCGCCATTTTCTTCCATCTCACATGCATACTTATCAATATATTTTCCGCAGGGAAAAGGAATTCCAAGGCTTACACCTACTCTATCTATAAGCTGTCCCAGAGCCAGATCCTTTGTCGCTCCTACTATCTCCGCATCATATCCTCTTCCGCCGGGAAGCTCCTTACACTTAAGAACCTCAGTAGTTCCGCCTGAAAGATGAAGGCATAAAAACTCATCTCCGCCATTATAACCGGAAGAATACTTGGCGGCCTCTATATGTCCTTCCTGGTGAGAATAACCGTAATACTGTGCACCCGTTACTGCCGAAACAGATCTTCCTAAAGAACTTCCTGCAAGGAACACCGGCATATATGATCCCTCTACATTTCTCGGCCTTTCTGATGCTGCCACAACGGCTATCCTGCATTTTTTCTCATTTATTCCCATATTTTCTATAATCTGGGGTAAGTTACCTATATGTTCAAATAGGGCCTGAGATTGTCTCAGCCCCCGTTCGCCCTGTCTTACTTCCAAGATCTTTCTTGAATTGCCGACAATATTAAGTTCTTCATCCACTAAAGCTGCGGATGTGGTGTAGTTGCTTGTATCTATGCCCAAGCAATAGCTCTTACTGTTCATTTTTCTCCTTGACCATAGAACCCAGGATACCGTTGATAAACTTTCCCGAATTGTCGCCGCCAAACTTTTTCCCCAGTTCAACAGCCTCATTTATTGCTACAGATTCAGGAGCTGTCTTTGAAAAGAATAATTCCGCCGTTGCCAGTCTGAGTATAGCCACATCAACTTTTCCCATAGTCTGGATCGACCATTTTTTCCCAAATCTGTTTATCATTGAATCGATCTCATCCTTATTCTCAGCAACAGCATTAAATACACTGTCTATGAATTCGTCTTTAACTTCTTCCAGAACATTGTTTGCCATAAACAGAGCTTTCCTCTCCGGGCTAAAATCATTTTGTACATCCATTTCAAAGATCATCTGCATTATCAGCTCTCTCGCTTTGCTTCTTTTCATTAACTTTCTTCTCCTTCATCCTTGGCTGCACTCTCTTTTATAACGACTCCCTGAACATGGATATTAACAGCCTTCGTAACTTCACCGGTCATTTCACCGACCTGTTTCTTGACTATCTCCTGGATCTCCCACGCCACTTCCGGGATCCTATATCCGTAATAAACATTAACGAATATATCTATTATGAGAACATCCTCATCTCCCCTGGAAACTTTCACGCCTTTTGTAACGTTCATCCTCAAGATGTTTTTTGTAATGTTGTCGGTGATCCCTCCTACAAGTGAAGCCACTCCATCTACCTTAGCTGCTGCCATGGCTGCTGTCACTGCTATGACCTCATCCGTAACTTTTACTATACCGTTATTGTCCTCACTCATAAAGTTCTCCTTCTCGGAAATCGCAAATAATAATGTAATATTATACTATTAAAGCATTATCTTTACAACTTATTTTGAACTACGATCTGTGAAGGGTCTCTTCCGGTCTCTCGGCATACCACATCTACCACCTGAGCTACATCAACGTCCGTCAATTCCTCCTTGTTAAGAGTAACATTTACAGCGCTGTCAGTCATTACCACATATACATCTTCAAACCCTTTGTTTTTAAGAAGATTCTCGATAGTAACCTCTTTACTCATATATTCTATAAGAGTCAGCTTTTTCTGAACTGCCTGTTCCTTTGCGGTCTCGTCCTCAGATTCCTCCGAAAACTCAGTCAGCATGGATATTATCTCATTTCTGTCCATATTGAGGGCGGCTCTTGCCTCTTCAAAGAATGTTGAGCTGTCATTCAGATCAGAATAATCATCGCTGCTCACCAAAGTCACTTCTTCTGAGTCATATGTTTCACTGGAAACTACGGCTAGATCCTCTGCATACAATGCCATCTGCTGAGTTTCGTAATCCACATACTCTCCTGAAGTCTGAAGCAGTCTTTGATCTGTTAATTTACTGTTTAACACACCCACGCAAAGAGCAAGTACGATAAGTCCTGCCAAAAGCACTCTTTTTCTTTTAAAATTCTTCATGATTACCTCCCCGGATCACCTTTTGATCGTTTACTTATTTGCTTTCCAGTACAGTTATCCTGCTGACCGGAATATCAAATGCGGACTGAGCTGCAGTTATTATTTTATTCTTTGTTATTATGTCTCCTGCTCCCTGTGCTACCACCACAACTCCCTTAACAGAGCTTTCTCCGCGTTCATCTTCACCGTATGTAAGCATCACTTTGACATCACCTACTCCTTTTACCTCAGAAAGTATATCCGACATCCTTTGTTCTTCTTCCATATAAAGATTTTCTGCATCGATAGCCTGACTGTCATTGTCAAATATCACCGGAGACTGTTCTTCTTCTTCTGCAAAGAAAACATTTCCTATGAGAAGGGCTGCCGCCAGGATTATCACTAAGGTAATTATAAAATTCAAAACATCTCTGACAGCTTTTTCGTCTTTAAATAATTTCCCAAGCATTTCCGCAAGCCTATTCATTTTGATGTTCCTCCTCCGATACTTCGTAAGAAACCATACTGTCATCGATGCCCAGTCTCTGTGATACGCATCTGATTATATTATTGACATATTCAGTTTCTTCTCCTTTTATTACTATCTTCTGAAGATAGGCCGGCTCTTTTTCTTGACTTCTTCCTGAACTGTCCAGAAAAATATCGACCTCTTCAATATTAAGCTCCGGATAATAACCCTTCACAGCAGCTTTTACTTCCGACTCTATCTTATTTTTATATATCTCCTCCATCTGGATCGACTGCACTTCCTCCAGCCCCCTATCCGATTCCTCATAAGCTGCTATGGCAAAAGTTTCCACATGATCTGTATACTCTTCCAACAATCCTTCCTCTGTATATCCGCCTTCCATAAAATATGAAACAGGTGAAAGAACAACACCAAGGATCATTATAGAGAATACAAACTTAAGGTATTTTTTCATATTCCCCTTAGGTATAACGATCTCTGCAAAGCACAGTCCTGTTACGATTATGAATATATCTCTTACCCAGTCTTTCAATAGATCCGTCATCAGAATCCGCCTCCTCCAAAGCTAGCGAACATCGTAACAAATATGATAAACATAAGCGCAACTAAGAAAACCACCACTGCAAGAGTTATCACAGTATTTCCCATCTCACTCATACAGTCAGAGATATTGTCATTCCCCAAAGGTTCAGTCACAGCCGCCGCCAGCTTATAAACCGCTGCAGCTGCCGCAAGTTTTATAATAGGCACTGATACTATTATCAGGACCGCTATTATACCGAATACTCCCGCAGCGCTTTTTATGACCATGCAGCAGCTTCTGATAAGATCCAAAGAGTCAGCAGCAAACCCTCCTATTATAGGGACAAAATTCCCCACAGAATATTTCGCAGCTTTTGTAAGCACCCCGTCTGCGGACACCGTTACTATGCCCTGGACCGCAGACAGTCCCGAAAAAAGAAGCACGCATATCCCAATGGCAAACAAGGCTATCTTCCTTATATACCCCGCCAGCCTTTTTATATAATTATTCTCTGTCAAACTGTTTATCATAAAAAATGCACAGGACATAAAGACAGCAGGAAATATGAATACATCTACCACTGTGGAAAAAATAGTGACCGCCATAAGTACCACAGGATTCATCACCGCTCCTGTAGTCACTCCGCCGCTTCCTATCAGCAGTGTCATCATTACCGGCGACAATGCCTGAATAAAGCCCATCATGCTGTCTATGGCATCTCCCGCTACTCTGTACATCATATAAAAATTTGCTATGCACACGGCTACTGCCGAATAATTGCAGATCAGCTGACCTACTCCACTAACTGCAGTCTCACCAAATGACAGAGATGTACTTTTTAAAAGTCCGCTTATTGCGCATATAAAAATCACTTCAGCAAACAGAAATATACAGGAGAAGATCTCATTCATGAAAATGCTTATCAACGCATCTCCTATCTCTGTAAGATCTATCGCAGATTCGCCTGATATGAGTTTTGACACTATATCTCCAATGTTTGGAGGGTCATATCCGTATTCTCCTACGTACTCAGTTATCCCCATTATCTCTTCCATCTGTGACAGTTCCAGACTGTTAAGCTGTTCTTCTATAAGATTCTCGTATAGTTTTTCCTCTTCCAATATGTATCTCCTAACCGGGCAGTAAGGTGTTTATCAGCTCCATGATAGATGTCATAACAGGTATGGCAAGATAAAATACCATGACCTTACCGGCCATTTCCACCTTTCCCCCTATAGCATTCTCTCCTGCGTCTTTACATATCTGGGATGTGAAATCCGCAATATATGCCACTCCCAGGATCTTCAGTATGACCGGCACATAGAACTCCCCGTAAGACATATCCTGCTGCCATATCCTGAAAAAATCAAAAATTGCGGAAAGCTGTTTTATTATCATGCTGAATATCACGATCACAGTTGCCAGTCCCACATAAAGAGCATATTCTTTTTTCTGTTCCTTCAGTATCCCGGCCAGCAGTGTGCCCGATATCCCGATTATCGCAATTTTAAAAATATCCATCACATCACACCGATCACAGTTCAAACAGAGTTTTTACCGTATCGAAAAAACTGCTGACCATCTCAATTATGATCATAAGCACAACTATTATTCCCGCCAGCGCCGTCATCATTGCCTGGTCCTCACGTCCAGCTCTGATAAGCACCTGAGCAAGCACAGCTATTATTATCCCTATAGCAGCTATCTTAAAAATTATGTCAACATTAATATCCATTTTTCATCCCGTTCCTTAAATGAGTATGATAGAAACAGCCAGTCCTCCGGAAACGAACAGGCTCATATACATTTTTTTCAGTCTGCTGCTTTCCTCTCTAGCCTCAGACAGCAGTCTTTCAAGCTCCGTATTTATCCTTGCAAAGCACTTTTTCTGTTCCTCTATATCCCCTTTACCTAAGCCTTTGCCTAATAAAGCCAGACCTTCCACCTGATCTTTTTTTAATGAAGATCTTGAAAACTCTTTTTTTACGCCTTCTGACCATAACTCTGCGAAAGAATCTCCTTCACCGGCAAGGCCTTCGCATATCCTTGTAAAAACTTTGGAAAAAGGGCCTTCTTCTTTCGAAAGATCTCTGCATATTTCCGGAAGCGTGTCCATGCTGAACATTATTTCTCTCTCCATAGAATTAAACTTTTCTTTAACGTCATTTATGATCAAAAGCCTTCCTGTAAATCTCCAGCTGTATAAATAGCCTCCTGCAAAGGAAAGCAGAACTATCATTATGCATACCATAACTCTAAGCATCTATCCTTCTCCCGTATTTGTCTAACACCTCGGTAACAGTGCCTATTTTGGGCGCTGCACTTAGAAACAAGTATCTTTCAAACACTTTTTCTTCTATAAGCTGTCCGATCTTGGAGGTCCTCAATTCCTCCAAAGACATCCCATGTATACTTGTAAGCACTCCTACACCTGAAGATACCGCCTCTTTTATCACAGCCACATCCTCTTCACTGCCTATCTCATCAGTGCATATCAACTCGGGGGACATAGACCTTATCATAAGGCTCATACCTTTTGATTTTTTACATCCGTCCAGTACATCAGTCCTTCTGCCCACGTCATATTGCGGTACCCCTTTATATACAGCACAAAGCTCTGAACGCTCATCTACCACCGATACTCTTTTCCCCTTTTCAGAAAGAGTTCTTACGATGTCCCTGAGCAAGGTGGTCTTTCCGCATTTTGGGGGAGATATAACCAATGTGTTTAAAAAGTCATCTTTTTCATCAAGCAAGAACCTTTGAATGCTCCTGCTGCAGCCTATTACTTCCCTTCCTTTTCTTATATTTATAGAAGAAAACTCCTTTATATGTTTTATACTGCCGTTGTCCATAACAGCTCTGCCGCATATCCCTATCCGGTGTCCTCCTTCCACAGTTATATACCCTGAACAAAGTTCTTCCATATGAGCATATACCGAATGATCCAACAGCTTTTCTACTATCAGGGTCAATCCCCTTTGACTCACTTTTATATCAGAAGCCTTCTCCCCGAATCCTCCTGCAAAAACCAAATACCCTTCCGCCTTTACTCTTACTTCCTCCAGTTTCTCTTTTTCTTCATCAGTCAGTATATCTATACAGTGCCTGTACTCCTCCGGAAATCTTCTGAATATCATTTCAAAAGAATCTTCTTTTTCCATCTGCCTGTCCTCCTTTGTATAATGCAATTTATGTACAAGATCTTCTGATTAGACGGACAATTTTTCATTAATTTTTGTTTTTTTTCGACTATAATTTATTTTGCTTTTCTGCTATATTGATTATGGAATAAGACGATATCAAAAGAGGTAGAATTATGAATGCAGTTATAGCTTTTCTGCTGTTTTTCGCAGCAATAGGACTTATAGACAAAATACTCGGAAACCGATTCCGGTACGGAGAAGAATTCGATAAAGGCATCGATCTTATGGGGCCTATGGCTCTGGCTCTGGTGGGTATATACTGTATCGGTGTATATGCAGCGGAAGCAAATGCCGAAGCCATAGCAAGCTTTTCCGCTTTCCTGCCTTTCGATGCATCTGTCATCGTAGGCTCTCTTTTAGCTCCGGATATGGGCGGGCTCCCCGTGTCCCTTCAAATAGCGGAAACAAGAGAGATCGGAGTCTTTGCCGGAATGCTCTTGAGCACTACTGTAGGCGTGACCGTATGTTTCCAGCTTCCTGTATGTATGTCAGGCATAAAAGATAAAAATGATATAGGTATACTGATGAAAGGTTTCATTATAGGCCTTGCCGTCATACCTCCGGGAATAATCATCGGCGGCTTTATGTTAGGACTTTCCGCAAAAGAGCTTTTCATTAATTTCCTGCCTATACTTGTACTTTGCGGAGTGCTTCTTTTAGGGTTTAAAATATCTGCAAACGTCACATCAAGTATCCTTACTCTTTTCGGAAATCTTGTCAGAGTGCTGAGCTTGGTTTTATTTGCCGTTGTCATCATAGGAGCTTATGTACCTACTTTAAGCCTTGCAGACTATGATCTTGTGGCAGATGCATTCATTTCTGTCGGTAAAATGGCCTCCGTTGTATGCGGTTCATTGGTATTTTCAAAAATCGCTTTAAAGCTGTTCAAAAGGCCTTTTAAGTATATTGCAGCCCTGATGAAAACCAACGAATATGCAGTAATTGGTCTTATCTTAAGCCTTACCACCACCTTTGCAATGCTGCCTCTCTTCCCTAAAATGGATACTAGAGGCAAACTTATAAATGCAGCCTTTTCCGTAGGCGGAGCATATTTATTAGGCGGTCAAATGGCCTTCGTTTCTTCCCTTACCACAGGATGGGAAATAACAGTTTTCTTCGTAACGAAGATCATCGTCGGAATATGTGCTGTGCTGGCTGCATGCCTGATAAAAACAGGAGAAGACACCAAAACCGAACTATCTGCATAACAAAAAGTTTAAAGCTGCACTTAAAAAACAAGTGCAGCTTTTTTATGCTATTTATTCCTTTTTTCCAGTTCCAGCAGATACTCTTTAACGGTAATATCGCTTCCAAATCCCACCATACTTCCGTCTGCCCCTATAACTCTATGACAGGGTATCACTATCATTATGGGATTTTTATTGTTTGCCATCCCTACTGCTCGGAAACCTTTAGGGCAATCGATTTCTTCCGCAATATCTTTATATGATCTGGTTTCACCGTAAGGGATACGTCTAAGAGCATCCCAGTCCCGAAGCTGAAACTCAGTTCCCTCAGGCTTCAAGGGCAGATCAAAGATTTTTCGTTTCCCTCCAAAATACTCTTTCAGTTGTAATATAGCTTCTTCTATCACCAGACTGCTTTGAAAACACATTTGATCCGGGCTTTTCATCTTCTTCTTTTTCATATACAGTTCAAAGCTTCTTTCAAATCCGATAAGCCCGATCTTCCCATCTTCCTCTGCGATATACAATTCTCCTATATCCGAACTGAACTTAAACCAGTTTATCATATAATCCTCCGCATTTGCCTGGCGACAAAACCACACCGACATTTACTGTTTTTGAGTATTATAATACCATCAAAATATTAACAAAAGCATTATTTTTTGTTATAATCCATAAGTACAGGTTATTATCCCTGTTTTTTATGATGATCATTTTTTGGAGGATAATATAAATGAATTACGAAAAACTTGCGGAAATAATGTTTCCGAATATAACAAAAACTCCTGCGGACTACGAAAAGGAATTCCCTAAAAGAGAACTGCCTGAGGGCGCCAAAGTAACAAGACTTGGTCCAAGCCCAACAGGTTTTATCCACTTAGGCAATCTTTACGGAGCATTCGTAGACGAAAGACTTGCTCACCAGAGCGGCGGTACTTTCTTCCTCAGAATAGAAGATACAGACGATAAAAGACGTGTAGAAGGTGCTGTTGAAGTCATCATTTCATCTCTTAAATTCTTCGGCGTTTCCTTTGATGAAGGAGCAGGCCTTGTTGAAGATACAGGAAACTACGGTCCATACTACCAGAGCAATAGAGCAGAGATCTATCAGACTTATGCAAAACAGATGGTTCAGAAAGGC
>JAFQKJ010000039.1 GCA_017397005.1 Bacillota bacterium | reverse complement strand
CAGTATCACAAAGGCTTCCTTGTCTGGAAAGCCCATATGTCCTTGCCGCCACCGCCTGAGCCTTCAAGGCTTCTTCTTCAAACATAGCAGGCATTTCGCATGCAACTACGCAGGCAACATATTCCTCAAGAGGGACTTGGATCTCCATATTTTGATCCTCAAGAAAAACTGATATAGGCTCGCTGTAAATGTCTTCCAGACTTTTTTCTTCATCAGCAGAAGAAAATGCCGACAATATCAAATACGGTATCCCTACAACTATGATTATTGCTGCTGCTACAATATAAGCTGTAAATTTCATATACTCATCCTCCGGTATATTATAAAAAAATCCTTACACCAGCGTATGCGATGTAAGGAGTATTTATGAATGCTATTCTATATATTCTATGTCGGCGCCTACACCACTCATTTTTTCAACAAATTTTTCATAGCCTCTCTCTATGTAATAAACCTGATCCACTTCTGTAGTCCCTTCTGCCGCCAGTCCTGCCAGCACTAAGGCCGCTCCTGCTCTGAGATCTGTTGCTTTTACAGACGCACCCTGCAGTTTATCTGTTCCAGTTATAATAGCCTTTCTATCAGAATAATCTATGATAGCTCCCATTTTTTGAAGTTCGGCAATATGCATAAATCTGTTTTCAAATACCGTTTCTATTACCATGCCTGTGCCCTCTGTAGTAACAAGCAAAGACATAAACGGCGATTGGAGATCTGTAGGAAAACCCGGATAAGGCAGAGTTTTTAAATTAGTAGAAACCAGTTTTCTGTCTTTTGCACAAACAGATATGCCGTCATCTTCTTCTCTTACGATCGCACCGCACTCTTTAAGCTTAGCAATGAGCGGTCTCACGTGACTTGCTACTGCATTTTTCAGTTTGATCTCGCCTCTGGTTATTGCTGCTGCCAGCATAAAGGTACCGGTTTCGATCCTGTCAGGAATAACATGATGTTTTGTGCCGTGAAGTTTAGAAACACCTTCTATCCTTATGGTTGCTGTCCCTGCACCTTTTACTTTAGCTCCCATTTTATTCAGGAAATTTGCCAGATCTACTATTTCCGGTTCTTCTGCAGCATTCTGAATAGTTGTAACTCCTTCTGCAAGCACCGCTGTCATCATAAGGTTTTCCGTCGCTCCCACGCTCGGAAAATCCAAATATATATCGCATCCTGTAAGCTTTTCTGCTTCTGCCACGACATAGTCAAATCCGTCAAAATGCTTTTCCCAAATCTTCACTCCCATAGCCTCAAAACCTTTCAGATGAAGGTCTATAGGTCTGGCTCCTATTGCACAGCCTCCCGGAAGAGCTATGGTTGCTTTGCCTGATCTTGCAAGAAGAGGGCCCATGACCAGTATAGAGGCTCTCATTTTGCTTGCCAGTTCAGAATTTGCACCATTATATGTAATTGTATTTGTTTCGATCTCAACGCAGTTTGAATCTTTATCAAAATCCACTTTTCCGCCCATAGCCCGGATTATGCTGCACATTACATCCACATCTCTGAGCGCCGGAGTATCGCAGATCTCACATTTTTCACTTGTCAGCAAAGACGCTGCCATCAAAGGCAGTACTGCATTCTTTGAGCCGCTTATGCTAACTTCACCTTTAAGCGGGCCGTTGTTTCTGACAATATATTTTGACACTTTAAATCCTCCCCAACCGAGATAGAAAAAATACGGTTTCTATCCTCTAACTAATAAAAAATAACACAATCTATGGAAAAAATCAATAAGCAAGAAAAAAAAGGAAATGTTTCGCCGAAAATATGTTAAAGGGGGACAAAAAACATATTTTAAGCAAAGCTTTTCCTTTGTATCCTTATTATCGTCTGTTTTTCTCTTTATTATACATTTCTAAATGAAATTACATAATACTATAGCGGCAGCAGTACCTGAAATAAAAGCCATCATACCTGCAAATAAAGTATATCTTCCCCTCTTCACTGCCGTAGCGCCGAAATACACCGCCAATGTATAAAATATCGTCTCGGAAGATCCCAGCATAACACAGCCTACTCTGGCCACATAACTGTCCGGCCCGCACTCTTCTATGAGTTTTTCCAAAATAGCCAAGGATCCGCTTCCTGAAACAGGCTTCATTGCTATCATGGGAAACAGCTCTGTTGGTATTTTCAAAAAATCAAAAACCGGCTCCATAAACTCCTGAAAAAACAGCAATGCTCCTGAACTTTTGAATATATCAATTGCAATAAATATCGCCAGTATGTACGGTACTATCTCTAATGCGGTCATAAGACCTTCCATACAGCCTTTAATGAACAAGCTGTATACATCCTGTTTTTTTATCATGCCGTAAATCAAAATGATGCTTATCACTGCCGGGATAAATGCGCCGGAAATTATTTGCACCGCACTGCTCATTTTCCCGATGCCTCAAACCATTTACATACAGCTATAGCCGTAAGAGTGGATATACAAGTTGCGATAAGAGTAGGAAGGATTATATCTTCCGGAGCGGCAGAGCCTGTCTCATTTCTTACTTTTAACACCGTCACCGGGATTATCTGTATAGAAGACATAGTTACTGCCAAAAACATACACATAGTTTCACTTGCAGTATCCCCGTATCCGTTTTCTTTATCCAGACGTTTCATCGCCTGAAGGCCAAAAACAGTAGCGGTGTTTCCCACGCCGAACATATTGGCTGCTATGCTCATGCACATTATACTTATAGTCTCATTATCTTTCTCTTTTGGAAAAAGACGGATCACAACTGGTTTAGCTTTATCTGCGATCACTGTGATCAGTCCTGATTCTTCAGCAATTTTTAAAAGACCTGACCACACAGCCATGATCCCGGATAATCCCAAAACAAACATTATAGCCTGTTCGCTGCTTTCCATCACTACGTCATTTACCGCACCGAGTTCACCTTTAAATGCCGCAAATATTATCCCTAAAATTATCATTCCGACCCATATTTTAGACATTATACCTCCCCCTCATGGGAATAACCTATGCGTATCTCTGTTGTCCTATGCTTAAAAAACAGGTTGTATTTTTTTCCATTTTGCGAGATAATAACGATAATAGGTATTTTGGAGATTAGAAGGAGGATTTCTTATGAATATTACATTAACGCTTGGGGAAACTTGTATGCTTTTGATAGCAATAGCACTTTTTATACTGCTTCTGTACTGCATTTCCCTTATCAGAAATCTTATCCCTTCCGTAAAGACTCTGTCTAAAGTCATGAAGGATGTGGAAACAATAACGGAATGTGCCGCAAGAAGCACTCAATCAGCAGAATCAGTTGTAAGCGATGTAGTAGATGTAACATCCTCTTTAGTTTCTTCCGTAAAAGAACGTACAAGTTTTCTTGGACAGGTATCTTCCATAGCCATGGCGGTAAAAGCTATATTATCACTTCTCTCTGAAAAGAATTCAGAAGAAAAAGAAGAACCGATCAAAGAAGAAACGGACAAGCCTGATCAGTCAGATGAAGGATCAGAAAATTAAAAGGAGGTATTTTGATGAAAGCTACGGGAATAGTAAGAAAAGTTGACGAACTCGGCAGGATCGTATTGCCTATAGAATTAAGAAGAACTCTTGATATAGAAATCAAAGATCCCCTTGAGATCTTTGTTAATGACGACTGTATCATTTTGAAAAAATATACTCCTGCCTGCATTTTCTGCGGCAGTGCCAAAAACGTTAAAAGAATAAAAGAAAAAAATATTTGTTCAGAATGTATAGCTGAACTGAAAGCTCTTTAATAAAAACTGCCCTGCGTAAGTAATAACGCAGGGTTTTTTATACAGGACCTCGACGGCTTTGCCGTCGAGGTTTATTATTCCTTTAGAAACAAGTGTCGAGAACATCTTTATCAAGTCCATTTTTGCAAGTAAGTTTGCCAACAACAAAATATGCAATGCCTCCAAAGAGAAGACCCCAAACCACTGCATTAAGACCAAATACTGTCAGCTTAAAATGGTAACTTATAACATAAACCGCAACCCCTGCGACAGAAGACGAAAGCGCCGCCTGCCTGTTTCCTTTTTTATAGAAGATCCCTCCTACCAATGGCCAGAAGAAGCAGGATTCAAGTCCGCCCATAGCAAACAGATTGATGAAGAATATGATGTCCGGCGGAGAGAGCGTCAAAAGGAATGTGATAAGGCCAATCACTAATGTAACCGCAAGACTTGATTTTGAAAGGTTATTTTCAAACTTTGCACGTTTTTCAGGATCATCTTTAACGATATATGTACCCCAAAGATCCTTTACGACACCGGCAGATGCAAGGATGAGCAGAGATGATACCGTTGACATTACAGCTGCCAAAGGCGCCGCAATAAACAGCGCACCTGCACCGGCAGGCATGATAGACTGAACTATCGCAGGAATAAATGCATCAGAAGAAGCAAATTCCTGACCTCCCGTGAGAGCTCCTGCCCATACACCGGCGCCATGCATACCTATCATAAGGATACCTACAGTTATCGTACCTATAAGCATAGCGCTATGTAAGCTCTTTGTATCTTTAAATCCCATACCTCTTACAGCGGTCTGAGGAAGACCAAGCACTCCTATGCCTACCAGCACCCAAAACGACAAAAGCGCGCCTGTAGAATATCCTGTTGCTGTAAGATTGTCCCATCCCGGAAGATTAACATCAAGATTCATAGCTATATTTTCGAACCCGCCGCCGCTGTTTATCACAAAGAAAATAAACAGGAATGTACCTATAAGCATTACGATACCTTGGATGGTGTCAGTGATAACTACCGCAGTAAAACCTCCAAATGCTGTATATAAAACCACGACCATAGCGAAAATCGCCAATGCTGCGCTGTAAGGTATACCGGTCAAAGACTGTACGATAGTCGCTCCTCCGAGAAACTGAGCGATCATCTGAGTTATAAAGAAAACGATCATAATAATGCTTGAAAAAATAACAAGTGCATCAGATTTATATCTTGCTTTCAAATATCCTGCTACAGTTACAGCTCCCGTTTTCCTTGATACTATAGCGAATTTTTTACCGAGCACACCTAATACCAGAAATGCAGCTCCAACCTGCACACCGGCTACCCATGCCTGGCTGAAACCATAAGTAAGGCCGGCAGCACCGGGACCGCTTATGAATGAACTTACGCTCGTATATGTTGCCACCGTCGTCATGGCTAATACTAAGCCTCCCATGCCGCGGGATCCTATAAAATACTTTTTCTCAAAATTCAAAGTACTTGCTTTATTCTGTCTTTTACTTACAGCAAGTCCTACTGCTGTATTAAAAATGAGGTAAATGACCAGTATGACCAGCATGATGATCTGATTATCTGTCATCCGAAGCACCTCCCTCCTGAACGTATTCATCCGATGCTTCTTCACCAAGATCAAAATCTACAAATACAAACTTCAACAGGATAATTACCCCTGCCACAGCAATAACGAATTCTCCGATCGTGCTGACAAAGAACCATAACGGCATACCCAGTATCAAGATATCGATACCATTGAGTAAAAACCCAAAGCCTATATGCCATGCAGCCACCACTAAAAACAGCAGTAATGTAGCTTTAACCTCTTTCAGGATCTGCTCATGTTTTTGCTGATCTGTTAAGTGTTTCAAAAGAATTACCTCCTATGCAGTTAAAATGTGCAGCGCAACCCTGTTGCTGCCGCCGTGTAAATTATAACTCTATGTCGAAAACATGGCAAATAAAAAGTACTCTGCTTTTCACGTGTTTATCTTGACGTGTATTTTACAGAGTACCGTTTTTTATCTTTCATATATTTTCAATATTTGCTGAGTGTAGCTGCCCTTTCCGTCATATACACATATAGGATCCAGGAATTTTAATTCCGGTCTTCCGTATTTCACGCAATGTATCATAAAGATATTGGGCTTTTTCCCTTCTTCAGGCTGGATAAACTGCAGCTCTTTAGGCTCCAGTCTGTATCTTCTGCATAAGTCCACAACATCCACCAGACGAGAAGGTCTGTTGATCATATAGAAGTCTCCGCGATCTTTTAAAAGATCTGCTCCGCATTTAATGAAATCTTCAAGAGTACCTTCTATCTCATGCCTGGCAGCGGCTTTTACAGGTTCCGCTCCTTTGATCCCTTCCCCATGACCTACGTAAGGAGGATTTGTTACCACAGCATCCAATGATTCTCTTCCTATTATCTCAGCAGCGTTTTTTACATTAGCATTAACGATTTTTATAGTTTCCGCTAATTCATTTATCTCCACCGTCTTTTTTGCAAGCTCTGCCACCTCCGGCTGAACTTCTACACCATAGATAAGCGCGGGAGAATATTTATGTTTTAATATCAGCGGTATGATCCCTGTACCTGTTCCAAGATCCGCCGCTTTTGCGCTTTTCTTAATTTTTGCAAAATCCGCAATGAGCACTGCGTCTATCCCGTAACAAAACCAGTCCGGATTCTGTACCAGCTTATACCCGGAAAATCCTATTTGATCTATCCTTATATTTAAAGAAGATGTATCCATCAATCCCCCAGCAGTTCTTTAATATCATCTCCGATGATATCTTCTTCAACTTTATCCTTACGTCTTTCGATCTTTTCGATCTCTTTCTTGTGCACGACGAAAATGTCCTCAGCGCCTTTATCTTCACCGCCGTCTTTAACAGTATACTTGGCTCTTACAGTGCCTTTGAGTATATTTGTTTCGATAACTGTTGCATACTGACCGCCAACTCTTATCCTGTCTCCTACATCCGGCATGTTTTTCTTCATTTCGGTATAAACATCGTTTTCGTATTTAAGACAGCACATAAGTCTTCCGCATATACCTGAGATCTTTGTTGGATTCAATGATAAATTCTGAACCTTAGCCATTTTTATGGAAACAGGTTCAAAATCCGGCAGCCAGGTATGGCAGCATAATCCTCTTCCGCAGGTGCCTATACCCCCTATCATTTTTGCTTCATCTCTGACCCCGATCTGTCTTAATTCTATCCTCATCTTGAAGACTCCTGCCAGATCTTTTACCAGTTCCCTGAAATCTACTCTTCCATCTGCGGCAAAATAGAATATGATCTTGGTTTTGTCAAAAGTATATTCCACATCAATGAGTTTCATTTCCAGGTTTCGCTTGTCTATTTTTTCCTGACATATAGCAAGCGCTTTATTTTTTTTCTTTAAATTTTCTTCGTACTGAAGAGTATCTTCTTCAGAAGCTATTCTTATTACTTTTTTCAGAGGCTGAACCACTTCTTCGTCAGAAACTTCTTTAACATCTTCTATTACTTCTCCGTATTCCAGGCCTCTTGCAGTCTCAACGATTACAAACTGACCTTCTTTTGGATCCAGCACATCCGGGTCAAAATAATAAATTTTCCCCGCTTTTTTAAATCTTACACTCGTAACCTTTATCATTTTTTCCTCTTTCACTAATTTATTTCAAGATACATGTTCTTCAACGCGTAATTAATACTTACATTCATCATGATATCATATTTTGTGTCTTCAAGCTTTTCCAATATTCTGCATATCTTTTTTAAATTTGTTTTCTTACAAAACTCTGTCAAATCTTCATAATGATCCTGATTAACTATATAGCTTTTCTCCATTCCATTGGCAATGAAAAGCAGATCTTTATACCAGAAACTCATCATTTCCATAAACTCCAAAGCCGCCTCTTTACCGGAAATATCTTCTCCCAAAGTTGCCATAAACTCCGTTAAAGTAGCTTTCTCTACTATGGCTCTTGCAGATACTATACTTCTTGCTCTTCTTGCTTTAAAATCTTCTTCATCCAAAAG
Organism: Bacillota bacterium; assembly: GCA_017397005.1. GTDB lineage: Bacteria > Bacillota > Clostridia > Peptostreptococcales > Anaerovoracaceae > RGIG1899. The sequence goes on along the minus strand of JAFQKJ010000039.1, from coordinate 8,979 downwards.
CCTCTTGCCTTTTCCCGGACATCCCCAGGAATATGCTGCCGCCAGCTCCGCCGAAAGCTCATCTGTTTCGGTTTCTCTCAACAAAAACTCTTTTATTTGTTCCTTTTCTACAGGTTTAAGCCTGATAACGATGCTCCTTGAAGTTATAGTAGGCAGCAATTCACTGATTTTCTCTGTAAGAAGTATAAGAGTGACTCCGCCAACCGGTTCTTCAAGAGTTTTAAGAAGTCTGTTTTGAGCTCTGACGGTCATGGTATCTGCTTTGTCTATAATGAGGACTGTTCTGTCTCCATCAAAAGGCTTTGAAAACAGGATCTCCTGCAGCCCTTCTATCTGTTCATCTTTTATGCTGCTGCCGTCAGTGGTTATATAATGTATGTCTCCATGGTTTCCGCTTACGACTTTTTTACATGCATCACAAATCTGACAAGGTTCTCCATCTATACTATTTTTGCACATCAAAGCCTGAGCGAAAGTATAAGCAAGCTTTCTTTTTCCTATACCTTCTGCCCCGTCAAATATGTACGCATGAAAAGCTTTTCCATTGATGATCTGTTTTCTTAAACGATCTGCAGCTTCTTTATTTCCAATAAATTCTGAAAACCTCATCCTCTATCCCTTCTGTTCCTTCCGGTCCTGTGGTCAGAGCGGTATTTGCTGTCGTGATCAGAATCATATCTGCTGCTGTAGTCAGAACGATATCTGATATTGTGATCATATTTTCTATGATCATATCTGCTGCTGTATTTCCGGCTTCCCTGATAAGCTGCTTTTCTTATCCTCACTTCTTCAGACGCATCCTGCTGGTTTTTTATGTTCTCAAGAAGATTGTTAAGCAGTTTCCAAATCAAAAATGCTATAGGAATGCAAAGCAGCAGCACCAATAAAAATGCCAATACTCCCATACGCCGCCTCCGTTTACTGTTCTATATTATCCGGTAACGATCCTATATCAACAGGAAGCTGTATAGTGACTGTAGTCCCTTTACCTTCCTTACTTTCTATAGATATTGTTCCTTCGTGTTCTTCAATTATCTGTTTTGCAATAGAAAGACCTAATCCTGTACCACTGCCCATAGATCTTGATCTTGCCTTATCTACACGATAGAATCTTTCAAACAGTCTTGGCAGTTCTTTTTCTGAAATACCAATTCCATTATCCATAACGGTAATATAAACATTATCATTTCTCTGTATAACGTCTACATCTATCCTTCCGTTTTCTTCTGTATATTTTATAGCATTGCTGAGAATATTCAATAGCACCTGTTCAAATTTATCCGGATCTACATATGCCAATATTTGCTGTTCCTGATTGAATAAACTGTTGAGATGCTGGTTTTTATTCTTCGCATTTATGCTGTTTTTAAGTACCACATTAGAAACTATGGACACCACATCCTGAACAGATTTGTTCCATTTTTCTCTTTGCGATTCCAAACGCGAAAGCTGAAGCAGGTCTTTTACAAGACGACTCATACGATCCGCCTCACTGTCTATAACTGTGAGGAATCTTTTTACCATTTCTTCTTCCTGCAGGATACCTTCTGAATCAAGAATGGTTTCTGTATAGCTTTTAATGGTAGTAAGCGGCGTATTAAGTTCGTGAGATACATTGGCCACGAAATCTTTCTGCATGCTTTCAAGCTTTTGTCTTTCGGTTATATCCTGAATAATAACTACCAGACCAACTTCTGAGTTTTGAGATCTGTCGATGATCTCATATCTGGCATAATAAACATATCCGTTATATTCAAAAATCTCAGCAGATTCCAGTTCGGTTTCTGCTTCTGTTTTTATTCTTATTTTTTCTAAGATCAATTCCGGACAATATTCCGAGATCAATGCATCATAATGCTTACTTTTTGCGTATTCTTCTGTGATATTGAACATATCCAGTGCCGCAGAATTGATATGTATTATTCGTCCCAGCTCATCCGTCGCTATGAGTCCGTCGGCCATTGTTTTAAGTACGATCTCCAGTTTATTCTTTTCATCGGATATTTCCGACATCGTCTTGTCAAGCTGTTCCGCCATCTGGTTAAATGCTTTTCCCAGTCTTCCTATCTCATCTCCTGACTTAACATTTACCTGTCGTTTAAAGTCTCCCTTGGACATGGCTTCTGCTCTATGAGTAAGCTGATTGATAGGCCTTGTTATTCCTTTTGAAATCAATACTCCAAGGATGACCGTAACGCATAAAGCTATCAGCATAGCCTGGATGAATATGAGCATAGATTGCTCTAAAGTATCATATACTGATGTAAGATCTTCTCTTATATAAAGAACTCCCGTAACGTTCTCTTCATTTTCAATAGGAAAAGCCATATTCATTACGGGAATTTTCTGCGAACCGATAACTCCTTCGCTTTCAGAAACGATACCGGTGAGAGCTTTGGTTATAAGTTCTGCATCCAGATCATCTATAGCTGATTTGTTCACGAAGCTGGAATTTGTGGAGGCAACGATATTTAAGCTTTCATCCACCACAAAAATCTCCTCTTGAACAGCGGAGTACCATGTTTCTATATTAATTTGTATTTCTTGCTGAGATTCCTTTAAAGAACTGTAAGAACTAAGACTTTTGAGCACACCTTCCTGAGCCACCTTCGTCAAGCTGTCTCGGGTATTGTTCATGTGATATGCTTCAAGTTGCTGTATTATAAACACCCCGACGATTGTCAGGGCGATAAAAACTAACAGGAAATAGATACTTATAAGCCTTCCGCCAATACTTCCCTTTTTCCACATATATTCATTTACGGCCTTCTAAAATAGTAGCCGATTCCTCTCTTCGTCATAATATACTTCGGTTCTCCCGGATCATCTTCAACTTTTTCTCTGAGTCTTCTTATAGTTACATCCACTGTACGGATATCGCCATAATACTCATATCCCCAAACTTCTTCCAGGAGCTGTTCTCTTGAGAATACCTGATTTTCCTGCTCTGCAAGATATTTGAGAAGTTCAAATTCACGAAGAGTCAATTCCAAAGGTTTTTCATTTTTTCTCACTTCATATTTAGTCATATCTATAGTGATATTTCCATAATTTGTGATCTTGCTGTGAGAATCGTTTGAATCTGAAGAAAATTCAGTACGTCTTATATTTGCCTTGATCCTTGCAATGAGTTCTCTCATTCCAAACGGTTTTGTTATATAGTCGTCTGCTCCAAGTTCAAGACCTAAGACCTTGTCCACTTCCTCTTCTTTTGCAGTGAGCATAATGATAGGAACATTGCTGCTTTCTCTGATTTTTCTGCAGACCTGAAATCCATCTATATGAGGAAGCATGATATCCAGTAATACTAAATCAAAATTCAGATTTAATGCTTTTTTTAAACCTTCTTCTCCATTATATGCAGTTTCTATTTCATATCCTTCTTTTAATAAGTTGAACTTTATAATATCGGAGATAGAAACTTCGTCTTCTATTATCAGTACTTTTTTCGTCTTCACGAAATAGCCCCCTTTGCGTTACTACATTTTATTGTAACACATTTACCCATAAGAAAAAATATTCACTAAAGAAAATTTTTAATATTTTACATAATTTAACGGATTAACGTTAGAACCGTTTACCAGTACCTCGAAATGAAGGTGAACGCCTGTGGATCTTCCTGTAGTACCCATACCTCCGATAATCTGGCCCGGATATACCACATCTCCAGGTTTAACGGAAATAGAATTCAAGTGAGCATATAATGTTACCAGTCCATTGCCGTGATCTATTTCAATAACATTTCCGTATCCGTTGTTTTTATATTCTGCAACAGTTACTGTTCCTTCTTTAGCGGCAAATATAGGATCTCCTGTATCTCCAGGAACATCTATTCCTTTATGAGTTCTTCCCCATCTTGAACCCATCTGCGATGTAACGCTTCCTCTGGAAGGAGTAATCATTCCTGCATCGCTCACAACCATGCCTTTGGTCCCTACAAGCACTATCTGATCCACTTTTTCACTGAGAACTTTTGAGCTGACTTCTGTAGAAGCCACGATCATACCGTCATGTTTTTCAACCATAGTTACAGTCTCCATTTTTCCGTCCACTCCGGCAGATTTTACTGTAACATCGCCGCATGCTTTTGTATCTGTATATTCATATACTATTTCAAAAGGCACAGCCTTTTCTTCTACGATCTTAGCAGTGGTTTTTACTGTAAGGATGTCTTTTAATGAAGCATAGAGCACTTCAGGATCAGCAGATTCCGGCTTATCTCCTTTTTTAACACGGATCTCGATTTTCTGGACAAAATTTATAGTAGAAAAATTTTCCTGAGGGTTTGCTGCTGTATACTCTTCTTTTAACTGTTCCATTATGCTGGTGATATTGTCTATAGAAGAATCCTGTGCGATCATAACGTCGTCAATATAGATCTCATATACGTTGGCATCAAGACTGCATCTTTCATTTGCAGCCAATGCGATCTCTTCCCAGTTATTTTTGTCAGCAAAAAGCTGGAAGCTCTTTTCAAAGCTGAAATCTCTTTCGTACATTGTCATCTCTACACCGTTTGCTAAAGAAATCGCTTCATTTATATCTTCCAGATTATCGATGACTGTTTCAGGTTTATCAACAAATCCTAAAAATGCTTCGTCATAGTATACGGCATATCCTGAAGACTGAGTAAACAACACGCCAAAACCGGCTGCCAGCACCAGAAGGCTAACACCCGCTATCAATACGCTTTTTGAAAACTTTGTTCCGATCTTGCCTGAAAAAAAAGATTTAAATGATTTAGAATTATAATTGTCGTCAGTTGTTTTTCTCTCTTCAGCCTTACCAAATAAACTTGTCTTTGCTTTCATAAGTTATTCTACCTTTCTAATTTTGCAGATCAAGAGAGTAACCTGCATGAATATATTAACCTAAAATCCTTCTACAGTAAACATTTTCGGGAGAAATGTTACCGTTATATTACAAAATTTTTTAAAAATTGTTACAAACCTAAACTTTTATCAGAATATATTGTGGATTTTATTAGGATTTTTGCTTTCCAAACACAATTTATGTAATCTGTTATTATGTTACAATCTATACAGGCCGTTTGTTTTTTATACATCAGTCTGTTATAATAGCCAAACAAACTTAGCATTATATTGGAGAATACGCCGTTTTTCTAATCAACATTTTACAGAAAAAGGTCAAGATCATGAAAATTTTTAAATGTAAAACTGAATTATACCTCCACGACACCTCAGTGGAAAATCTGTTTATAAATGAATATATGATCCCTGCAAACGGGGATTTTGTCAAAGTATATCTGTTTGCAAAAATGTACCTGGACAGAGACCTTGTTATATTTAATGAAACTTTGGCAAAATATCTCAATATGCCTGTTCAGCAGGTCCTTGCCGCATGGGATTACTGGGAATCAAAAAAAGTCATCAGAAAGCATTATACAGGAAAAGATCCAGATGATTTCGATGTGGAGTTTATCTGTCTTAAACAGCTTATGTATAAAGGTGATTACGGAGAAACTGTAAAAGAAGAAGAAAAAACTGCCGCGAAGATCAACTCCTCTGTTTTTTCACAGGAACTGCTGGAGCTTTATTCAAAAATTGAAAGAGTCGCAGGCAAGACTTTAAATTCCAAAGAACTTCATGATATAAAGCTTTGGTTTGAAGACTGGGGCATGGACGATAAAGTGATCCTTAAAGCTTATGAAATATGTGTTAAAGACCGCAAGAAAAAAGCGGAAAATTCCTATATTTCCGCTATCATTCGAGAATGGTACGAAAAAGGGCTGTTCAACATGAACTCCTTGGAAGATCATTTATTTGAAAACGATAAAAAACATAATACATATAAAAGGATTTTTAAGGCTTTAGGCTTTTTCAGAAATCCTACAGAAGAAGAAAAACGTATCATGGATATTTGGCTGGATGAATATATGCTGGATGTTTCTGTTATTCTGGAAGCTTGTAAAAAAACTTCAGGTATATCTAATCCAAATATAAACTATATTCACTCTATCCTCAAAGACTGGAAGGACGAAGAACATCCTTCGCGTTCAGTAAAAACCAAACTTACCGCTGCACAGATAGATAAACTTTACGAAGATATCCGTGCAGAAAACCGCAGTATATCTGAGGCTCGCAGAAAAGAGATATATTCTGCTTTTCCTCGTATAAGGTTTATAGATGAAGAGCTCAGGGAACTCAATCCTAAACGATTAAAACTGGTTCTGGAAGGAAAGACCAATACATCCATTTACAAATCAATAGAAAAGGAAATGACTGATCTTCGTAACGAAAAAATCAGTACTCTTAAAAATGCCGGTTATCCGGCTGACTACCTTAATCCGGTATATACCTGCCCGAGATGTAAAGATACAGGTTTTCTGGATAATGGAGAAAAGTGTGTATGCCTGACACAAAGGCTGATGAACAAATAAATTAACAGCAAAAATTTGACGCGGTATTAATACCGCGTCAACATTTTTTATTGGTTATATGCTAAGGTTCTTATGGACCATATCGCTGAATTTTGTATATTTGCCTACCCATGTAAGAACTACTGTATCCGTAGGACCGTTTCTATGCTTCGCAATTATAACATCGCACTCGTTAGGTCTGGTAGACTCTTCTTTTTTGTAATAATCCTCTCTATACAGGAACATTACTATATCAGCATCCTGTTCGATAGACCCGGATTCTCTCAAGTCGGAAAGCACCGGTTTCTTTTCGTCTGCTTTTCTGGATTCAACAGCTCTTGAAAGCTGAGACAGAACAATGATAGGACAGTCTATTTCTCTTGCAAGCTGTTTTAAGTATCTGGTAAGTGCGGAAATTTCCTGCTGTCTGCTTTCAGCTCTGCCTTCAAAGGTCATAAGCTGAAGATAGTCTATAACTACCAGATCCAGTCCTTTTTCCATTTTCACTCTTTTACATTTATTCTTTATTTCTAATGCCGATATCCCCGGAGTATCGTCGATCATGATATCCAGTTTGTCAAGTCTTAATACAGCATCTGTTATTTTTGTCCATTCTTCATCGTCTATAGTACCTTCTCTCATTTTTTTTATTTCAACGAGAGCTTCTGTACTCAAAATTCTTTCCGAAAGAAGTTCTTCCGACATTTCTAAACTGAAGATAAGTGCCTTTCCTCCTGCCTTTGCCGCATTAGTGGCAATATTAAGAGCAAAAGCGGTTTTCCCCATAGATGGTCTTGCTGCAAGTATTATAAGATCCGCTTTCTGAAGCCCTGAAGTAAGATTGTCCAAAGCAGTGAACCCTGTTGTTATACCTCTGAGCTCACCTTTCTTTTCGGTAAGCATTTGAATAGTATTTATATTTTTAGCCAAAACTTCTCCAATATGAGAGACTCCTTTTCTCTGTCTTTTTTGAGAAATAGAGAATACTCTCTGTTCCGCTTCCTCCAGGATCTCTCCTGCGGTTTTTTCTGCAGAATACCCCTCTTCCACAGTTTCTGAAGAAGCCTGGATCAAACTTCTTAATATGGATTTTTCTTCTATTATTTTTGCATACTGTACAGTGTTTGCTGTAGAAATAACTGCAGCTGTAAGCATGCCAAGATAAGCCCTTCCCCCAACGGATTCCAGGCTTTTTCTCTTCTTAAGCACTTCCGCAACAGTAAGTATATCTACCGGTTCGCTTTCTTTATATAACTCTAATAATACAGAAAAAATTTCTTTGTGGGCTTCTTTATAAAAATCGTCAGGCCTCAAAATGTCCAATGCATCCATCAATGCATTTTTATCCATCATAGAAGCGCCAAGAACTGCTTTTTCCGCGTCCTCATTATGAGGAGGTATCCTTTCTACTACGGATCTCATGATTCCACCTTTTCACTAAAGAGCATTAACTGTTACTTTAAATTCAGCTGTTACTTCCTGATAAAGCTTTGCGGTTATAGTATATTCTCCAAGCTGTTTGATAGGATTTTCAAGAACGATCTTCTTTTTGTCGATCTCGATACCGTGCTGAGCCAGCAGCGCATCTGAAATGTCTTTAGATGTAACTGAACCGAAAACTTTTCCGCCTTCTCCTGCCTTTGTCTGAAGAACAGTTTCTATTTCCGCTAATTTTGCTTTTAAAATCTCTGCGCTGGCTTTATCGGTTGCTCTCTTTTCTGCATCAGCAGCCTTCTTTCTTTCGAGATCTCTTATATTTGCCGGAGTAGCTTCCATTACTATTCCGTTTGGAATAAGGAAGTTTTTTGCATATCCGTCGCTAACGTTTTTTATTTCACCTTTTTTGCCTACATTTTTTGTATCTTTTATAACGATTACTTTCATTACTTCTTACCTCTTTCCGCATATTCTTCATTTATGATTTCTTTTAATCTTTCTTCCGCTTCTTCGATAGGCATTTTTACCTGAGCTCCGGCAACATTCAAATGTCCGCCTCCTCCCAGTTTTTCCATTAGGATCTGTACGTTGATCTCTCCTATCGAACGAGCACTTATCATTACATAGCCGTCAAGACTTTCTCCCATTACTACAGCAGCCCTTACACCTTTGATCTCAAGCATTTCATCTGCAGTCTGAGCGATTATCAGTCCAATATTGTTATCTATTGCATCACATCTTGTTATAGCAAGATTTCCATCTTTTATTTTTATAAGTTCTGCATCCATGATCGCCTTTGCTTTAACTCTGAAAAGGCTTGGCTCAACCTGGAAGAAGCTTCTTATTTTCGCAGCATCAGCACCTATCCTTCTTAAATAAGATGCCGCTTCAAATGTTCTTACACCGGTTTGAGTTGAAAAATGTTTGGTATCAAGAGTTATTCCGGATAAAAGCGCATCTGCCGCCACCTTGCCTATAACGGTCTTGTCGCCGGAATACTGAATTATCTCTGTTATTAATTCACATGTGGATGATGCATAAGATTCCATATATGCCAATACTGGGTTTTCTATAGAATCTTCCTGCTTTCTGTGATGGTCGATCACAACGATCTTTTCAGTCTTCTTTAAAAGCTCCGGACATTCCACATAATATGGACTGTG
>JAFQKJ010000038.1 GCA_017397005.1 Bacillota bacterium | reverse complement strand
GACTTAACAAGAACTTTAATAAAGCTTTCGCAGAATAGCCTCGACCCTATTCCCCACGCACATCCATGTGATGTGCCGCATACAAGTTAAGTATGCAAAGTAAATGAGAAAAAGACGGTGTGTCTCCCGTCTTTTTTTATTTTGCTTTTTTGAATTTTTGATCATAATCTATACATTTTATTACTATTCAGCTCTCATAAGGGATCTTGCAAGTTCAGAGTCTATTATCAGCACATCAGCCAGCTTTCCCTTAAGAGCAGCTCGTAGTGTACAGGTCTTTTGCCTGCCTGATGCCACTATAAGTTTTCGCGGTATGCTGCGGTATGTATCCATGTCTATCGCCAAAGTTCTATGAACCAGATCGCTTTCACACTCTTTGCCGTTTTCATCGATAAACCTCAGCATTATATCTCCATAAACACCTTTACCCATAAGCTCTTCGTATTCACTGTGATCCAAATACGGGATCCTTGACAGAGGCGATGTTGGCTCCGGATAGAAAGAACCTATCCCGCTTACCGAAAAAGTTATCTTGCTGAATAAATCTATAACTTCCTTTATATTCTTCTTATCCATCAGTGCCTTTAAAGATCCGCTGTCATCCTGATGCCCGTTCGGTTCTAAAGTGTAACTCTTTCCTCCAAAAGCCATAGCTATTCGCCTTACCAGGCTTCTTACTTCAAGTTTGCTGTCACAGCTTGTGATACTGCCGTGAAGCGTAACAAATGTAGACTCAGTTTTCTGACAAGGGTTCAGATACTGGATCAGATAATACATAGTGCCGCCCCATGCAATGCCAAGTATATCTTCAGGTTTGATGACTCTCTGTACGTAGCGTGCTCCTTCAAGCGCCACTGCTTTTTTTACTGATTCTTCAGTTTGTTCTTCCCCAGCTATCGGAACGATTATAGCTTCTTCCAAACCGTAACGTTCTTTGATCTCCTGTTCTAATTCAAGGCACTCTCTGTAAGGTTCCGGGATCACATAGGAAACCACCCCTTCTTCTTTTGCTCTCTTCAAAAGACGGGAAACCGTGGGAACTGAAATATTAAGATGGTCAGCAATCTCTCTCTGTGACTTTCCTTCCAGATAATATAAATTAGCTGCCCGGAGAACAATGCACAGAGATTGGTTATATACTTCGCCTTTCATGGAAGATCCTTCCTCTCTTTGACAAATAACTTATAAACTATAAATGATACTTATTACTTGATAGGGATCATTTTAGGCTTCATTTCTTCAAACACTGCCATATATTTAACACCGGCGGACTTTGCAAGCGCCAGCGCATCATCATAAAGCAAATTCACATGACCTGGGATATGAGCGTCGGAACCAATTGTGATATATTCCCCACCCAGCTCCACATAACGTTTGAGCCAGTCTGTCTGAGGGCGTTCTCCCTCCTTCAGAGTACGGAATGAGGACATATTCAATTCCAGGCATTTCCCCTGATCAACTATATATTTAAACAATTCATCCAGTTCGTCGGCTGCATACTTATAATGGAATACAGCATCGATATCTCCCAGTATACGCCTGCCCTTCATCGGGAAATCAACATGTCCCACACAGCAGTAAAGCTTAGGATCCATCATTTTCAAACCTTCGTACAGACCTTCAACATAAAACCTGCAGGCCTCCTCCCATGTTTTTCCTTCGTAAAACTCCGGTTCAAAAGGGTCATGACCTCCCACGCCATGAGCCGATGCAATAACAAAATCCAGAGGGACCAATCCAAGTCCTGCTATAAGTTCATCCATATAATCAGCACCGCAAGTCACACCTGCTTCAAGACCGAAGCGCATAGTAAGTCCTTTTGTTTCCTCTCTCAGCTCATCGAAACGTTTTTTGCATGCCAAAACATCAATTTCTTTGCCCGCCCATTTTCTGAAATTTAGTTCCAGGTGGTCCGTGAAACATATCTCATCCATTCCCATTTCTACAGCCTGACGGACTTGTGTTTCCATCGGCGTATCACAATCAGGTGAAAAAGATGAGTGAAGATGATAATCGCATCTATACATTATTTTGCTCCTCAAATAAGAATTATCTATATATTTTTATTTTAATCAAATTTCCTAAAAGTGCAAATATTAATAATATTTTTAATAAATTTCCCGAACATTTGGCTTTTTTAATTTCTCTATCGTACGGTATTGAAAATATTTTTCATATTGTTTAGAGCACCGCCGAAAAATATACTGAAATTAACAAGCAGGTGTTTTCTTAGCAAAAGAAATTAGCCTATCTATATCAAACTCAAAATATATTGAAGGAGGAGATGCTATGTTTATTGACCCAATCATCATGCAGATGCCTGAGTCTCTTGATAAAGACCGTTTTGTCATCGCAACTTATTACTGCGGAGCAAAACCTGGCACCAATATGATGAAATTCGCTGCTGCTCTTGCAGTTGAACAAACAACAGGAACATGGATTCAGGTTCCGGGAGAAACACCGGAAGTAAGGGAAAGATGTATCGGAAGAGTAGTTGGCGTCTATGAGACCCCTTCTTACCAGATCGAGATCCCAGCAGATGTTACAGAACGCCATTTCATTATCAGGATCGCTTATCCTTGGGCAAACTTCGGTCCTCAATTTGCAATGATGCTCAGTACAGTGATCGGAAATATCTCCAGCTCAGGTAAAGTAAAACTGTTGGATCTGGAATTCCCTGATGCATTCCTGTCACAGTTCAAAGGACCAAAATTCGGTATTCAGGGTGTAAGAGACCTTCTGGGCGTTTACGACAGACCTCTGCTTAATAATATGATCAAACCATGTACAGGTCTTAATCCTGCAGAAACAGCAAAATTAGCTTATGAAGCAGCTGTTGGCGGTGTTGATGTCATCAAAGATGACGAGCTGGTAGCAGATGCTCCTCACTGTCCTTTAAAAGACCGTGTAAAGGCTGTTACTGAAGCTGTTAAACGAGCTGATGAAGTTAAAGGCGAAAAAACCCTCTTTGCTTTCAACATCACAGACCGTACAGATAAACTTAGAGACAACGCACTTCGTGCTATCGACGGCGGTGCAAACTGTCTGATGGTAAACTATTTTACAATAGGAATGGATGCAGCAAGAATGCTTACTGAAGATCCTGAGATCAACGTTCCTATCCTTGCCCACTCCGACTTCACAGGTGCAGTTTACGAATCACCATGGTCTGGAATGAGTGCAACACTTATAGGTGCAAAACTCCCTCGTTTGTCAGGTCTTGACATGGTCATCGCACTTAGCCCTTACGGCAAGTTCCCAATGATGATGGATACATTCATCAACGCAGGACTTCAGATGATAAGACCAATGGGCAACATTAAGCCTATATTCCCAATGCCGGGCGGCGGAACAACACAGGGTCACGTTGAAGATCTTTATAAAAAATTCGGAAACGATGTAATGATAGCAGCAGGCGGCGCAATCCACGGTCACCCAATGGGACCTGCAGCAGGTGCAAAAGCATTCCGTCAGGCAATAGATGCAGTAACAAAAGGTATTTCTTTAGAAGAAGCTGCAAAAGAATACGAAGAACTGAAGATCGCAGTTGATCTTTGGGGCATCTATTCAGAAAAGAAAGGCGGACTTTTCGATCTGAAAGGTTAAGCTGCAATCATTAAACCTTATTCGTATGTTACCGGGAAAATATAATACATAATAAACATATATTTTTTCTCGGACAGTATATTAATTTTAAGCAAATGAGTTTCACGTAAAGGAGGATTTATCATGGCAAAACAGTATTCAAGAGATGAAGTTCTGGCAAGATTTAATGCGACTATCGCAGAAGGTAAACCGGTTGTAATCGCTGGTGCAGGTACAGGTATTTCAGGTAAATTTGCTGAAAGAGGCGGCGCAGACTTAATTGGTGTATACAATTCCGGTCTTTACAGAATGGACGGAAACGGATCTTTAGCTGGTCTGATGCCTTACGGAAATGCAAATGATATCGTAATAGATCTGGCACATCGTGTATTCCCACAGATCAAAGAAGCACCTATGATCGCAGGTATTTGCGGAAGTGACCCAACAAGAGAAATGAAACCTTACCTCAAAGGCCTTCTCGACCTTGGTTTCTCAGCAGTAATGAACTTCCCAACAGTTGGTCTCATCGACGGAAGATATCGTCAGGAACTGGAAGACACAGGAATGGGATATGACAAAGAGATCGCAACACTCGTTCTCGCAAAAGAACTGGGTCTGTTCACTATCGGCTATGCATTCAATGAAGAAGAAGCTGAAATGGTTGGTAAAGCAGGTCTGGATGTTATGATCTGCCATATGGGTCTGACAACAGGCGGAGCTATCGGTTCAAAATATTCTGAAGCTGTTTCACTCGAAAAATGTGCAGAACTCATCAACCGTATGACTGAAAAAGCAAGAGCAGGCAATCCTGATATCCTGATCTTCTCACACGGCGGCCCTATCTCTTCACCAGAAGACACAGCTTACATTTATCAGCATACAGAATCTGTAGGCTTCCTCGGAGCTTCCAGTATCGAACGTATCCCAGTAGAAAAACCTCTTGAAAATGCAGTAAAAGATTTCAAAGCACAGAAACTGGGCGGAAAATAACAGCATATCCTTGTATTATTATGGCGCGATCCGGCTTGCCGGCACCGCGCCTTTCTTTAAAACAGCAAATCATACATAAGGGAGGTTCTCACGAATGAAACCTAATATTATCGTAGCCGGTATTTTAGATACAAAAGGCGAAGAAATAAAATTTTTAGCAGAACAAATCAATGCACTTGGCGGAAACGCTACTATTATGGAATTAAGCCCTGGTGCTGAAGTAGGCTGGGCAGACATCGGTCTCAGCGACCTCTTAAAAGATATCGGAAAGATACCTGCTGACCTGTTCAAAGTAGACAGACATCAAGCTGCAGCATGGGTAACAGAAGCTGCTATCAAAAAAGCTGCTGAACTTCTTGAAGCAGGCAAACTTGACGGCATCATCGGCTTCGGCGGATCTATGGGTGCTTCCATCAATGCAGCAGTGATGCAGTCACTCCCTATCGGCGTTCCAAAGATGCTTTTAACTACAATGGCTTCCGGCGAAGTTCGTCCTTACGTTGGAACAAAAGACATCTGCATGATGTATCCTATCGCAGAAGCAGGTCTTAACAGTCTTACTAAACAGATCCTCACAAATGCAGCAGGCGGTATCGTTGGTATGTCATCTGCACCAAAACTTCCTGCAGAAGACAGCAAACCTCTTGTTGGCTGCATGATGTTCGGTGTTACAACACCTTGCGTACTCAGAGCATCTGCTTTCATGGAAAGCAAAGGCTATGACGTTATAATCAATCACGCTATCGGAACCGGCGGTATGTCAATGGAAGAAATGATCGAATCCGGCTTCGTAAAAGGCGTACTCGATATCACAACTCACGAAATCGCTGATGAAATGCTGGGCGGCGTACTCAGTGCAGGTCCAAACAGACTCACAGCTGCTGCAAAGAGCGGCGTTCCACAGGTAGTTACACCTGGCGGCCTTGATCTTATCAACTTCGGACCTAAAGATACAGTTCCTGAAGAATATATCAAACAGACACACCTTCCTGGCCGTTCATTATATGAACATAACCCAACAGTTACCTGCGTAGGAGTTCTTCCTGAAGAAGCTTACGAAATAGCTAAGAATATGGGTGGAAAACTGACTGAAGCTATAGGTCCAACAGTAGTTTGCGTACCAATGCAAGGCTGGGGTGCTTGCGATACAAGGATCCCTAACAAAGATCTTGGATGGGCAGGCCCTGCTGCAGGTCCTTCATGGGTTTCCGATCCTGAACGTCCTGAATGGTCACTCAGAAGTAAGCTCTTTGTACAGGGCTTAAAAGAAACTTTGGATGTTTCAAAACCAAATGTAGAAGTTCTTATTGTAGATCGCCATATGAATGAACCTGAATTTGCAGATCTCTTATCAAAAATATTAAATGATATGCTTGACGGCATTTGGGAAAAAGGACAGTATACCGGACAGCCGGGAATCGAAGTACTGTAATATAGGAGGTATCCTATGTTCACAAGAAAAGAAATATTAGAACGGCTCAACGCTCAAGTAGCTGCCGGAAAACCTTTATTGATGTTCGGCGCAGGGATCGGCCTCACTGCTAAATGTGCAGAAAAAGGCGGCGCCGATCTGATCGGTATCTACTCAACTGCCATTTACCGAATGAGAGGTCTGCCTTCAGTTTTAGCATGGCTCCCTTACAGCAATGCAAATGAGCATCTTATAAACATGGCGAAGGAGATCCTTCCTGCAGTGCAGCATACACCATGCATTGCCGGCATCGGTGCACACGATCCGGGATTAAGACTGGACTCTCTTTTAGACGAACTCCTGGAAATGGGTTTTTGCGGTATCAATAATGAACCATTCTGCGGATTGTACGGCGAATACTTTTCCAGCGTGCTGGAAAAAGCCGGTCTGGGCTTTTCCAGAGAAGTTGCTATGATCGAACACGCAAGAAAAAGAGATATCTTTACTGTAGGATGGGCAATGTCTCCTGCTGAAGCAGCTCGTATGGCTCAGGCCGGGGCTGACGTGGTAGGCGCTATGATCGGTGTTACAACAGGCGGAATGTCCGGTGCCAGCGAATCTATTTCTCTGGAAGAGGCTACAGAAAATGTTCAAAAAATGGTAGAAGCTGCAAAGGCTGAAAATCCTGATGTGCTGGTCCTGACTCACGGCGGCCCATTCGCCGATGTGGCAACAGCTCAATACTCCATTGCACATTCCGGTGCAGTTGGATACGCTTCAGGTTCCAGCGGTGAACGAATCCCTACAGAATCCGCTGTTATGGAGATCACAAGACAGTATAAATCTATGACATTATAACTTTGTTTATAAGCAAAAATGCTGGGATACTTATCCCAGCATTTTCTATTGCCGCTATTTTATTTTCTTTATCAGCACCGGCAAAGGCGGATCATTAGGCCTGTTGAAAAACTCATGAGTGATAACTATGTATCTTTTATGATCCAGAGCTTTGACATACTCCAGCAAAGCCTCTTTTTCTTCATAGCCGCTGTCTCCTCCGCTGTAAATACACAGACTCATTATCCCTCCTTTTTTAAGGATGCCAAGACCTTTTTCTACAGCACTTACACTGGTTGCTGCTTTTGTAGAGATCTTATGATCCCCTCCGGGAAGATATCCAAAATTAAAAACTATAATATCCGCGCTTTCTGCTTCTGCATATTTATCCATATTATCATGGGAATCGAGAACGAGTTTGGCCTGTTCTCTTAAACCTTCTCTTTCGAGAAGCTTACCGGTGTTTTCCACCGCTTTTTCCTGAATGTCAAAAGCGATCACTTTACCCTGTTCTCCTGCCAGTCTGCACAAAAATGCTGTGTCCACACCGTTTCCCATGGTGGCATCTATACACGATTCAGTTTCAACCGCAAAAGCTTCTATCATATGGTGGCAATACTCTGTTATTTGAAATCTTTTCATATCTTTATCTGCTCCTGATGCTGTTTTGCTTAAATCATATTATCACAAACCCTTTATTTCCTCCATAATATCAAGTCTTTTTTCTTCTATTTTGTCAAAATACATATTAGGTATATACATTTCTTCTAAAACATCATGGCTTGCCTTTGCATCCTTAAGACAATTCACCGCCATATCCAAAAGTTCTCTCATCTTCTCAAGCCCCTTGGCTATTACAGGCTTGTGCTTTTCGAGCAGGTCGTATCTCACATACAGCCTCATATCTATCACCGATGCTGCCACTGCCGGTATCTCATGGTATTCGTTTGAAGTAACTATCGCTGTAGATAATTCCGGTACGATCACATGCTCTATTTTTTTGTCCGGACTCATAGGACAATAATATACTTCCGTATCGAAGCCTCTCATAAGAACATTTTCTTTAAATCCTTCCAGTATTATATTGCCGCTCATCCCCACCGGTGTTTTTAGTATATACACATTCCTGTATCCTTCTATAAGGGAACCTGCCGTATTCTTTATCCCTTTAGGTGTTATAGCTCCTGCAAAAAACCTCTTTTCTCTGCCCTTTACAGTGCTTAATTCCTTATGGGACAATTCTCTGTATACAAGACCGGCAGTATTCTTATACATTTCTTCTTTCTTTGATGCCATTGAATATATCTCTTCCAGGCTTTGATATATTTCAGCAGCAGCCCTGATGTACTTGTATGCTTCAGAAAAACATCGCTTTATATTATCATTAGTTAAAAGTATTTCTTTTTTCTTTTCTCTCAAACCTTTTTCATTCCAGAATGCTCCCAGATCTATGATCACATCCACAGCTCCGGGATTTTTAGGATCGACTACATGAGGAGCCGTGCCGTCTATCACAGCTATATTTTTATCTTTTATCACTATCCCATCCAGACTGTCCGGGTCTGAGGAACACAGAAGAAAATCCACATCAAATCCCTCTTCAAGCATCTCATCACCTATTTTTCTCATAAATGTAGATTTTCCTGTTCCGGGTCCTCCTTTCATGCAGTAAATCTTAGCAGCATTCTCCTGACTCAGAATATGATCGTAATATGAGAAAAATCCCTCAGGAGTGTTCCCTCCCGGGTAATAATATCTTTTTGAGCCTCCCATAACACCCTCCTTTTAAAAGAAAAACATGTGGCCGGAAAGCCACATGTTTATTATATGCATATTATTTGAAAACTTTACTGTATTACATTTTAAAAATTATTCCCGCCGCCGCGGCTATTCCTATATACGCTATAGGATGGAACTTACTCTTAAGACTTGCTATCATAAGAATGATAAACAGTACGCTGGTTTTAATATTTATTGCTTCCGCGATTCCTGCAGATGAGAAATCTGTAGTCTTAAATATAACCAGTTCCAGCACCTGAAGAGCTGCAGCCAGTATCAATGCTGTAACAGCCGGTCTGATGACAGAAAAGGCAGATTCCACAAAAGGAGAGCTCTTAAATTTAGCCATAGCCTTTGCTATGATCGTTATGATTATAAGAGAAGGCAGAACAATAGCAAAAGAAGCTATGATCCCTCCCAGCATTCCTCCTGCAGTATAACCTACATAAGTTGCTGTATTGATCCCGATAGGTCCCGGAGTCGATTCAGATACAGCGATCATATCTGAGATCAGTTCCGGTGTGATCCAGTCATATTTCTCCGTAAGATCATAGAGAAACGGCAATGTCGCCAGTACTCCGCCTACAGCAAAGAGCCCTATCTTAAAGAATTCCAGAAAAAGGATCAGATATATGTTCATCGTTCATCCCCCTTTTTCCTTGCTCTTCTTACAAGCTCTATAACTATCCCCAGCACCACCGCAGTTATGATTATTAACATAGTTGGAATGTTAAGTATCACTTCAGCAACCAGAGCCAATGCAAAAATCACCACTCCAAATACGTTTTTTACTCCGCTTTTCCACAGTTTTATAACTGCATTTATAATGATTACAGCTACCGCCGCAGTTATACCGGAAAAGGCATACTGCACTATAGGCGCATCGGAAAACTGCTGGATAAAGGCAGCTATAATGGTAATTATCAGTATGGACGGAGATATCACACCTAAAGCAGCACTTACAGCTCCCGGCAATCCCTTATGAAAATAACCTATAAACGTAGCTGTGTTTACAGCGATTATCCCCGGAGTGCACTGCCCTATGGCATAATAGTCAATTACCTCTTCATTGGTAGCCCATCCATGCTTTTCAACGATTTCTTTTTGTATAAAAGGAAGCATGGCGTATCCGCCGCCAAATGTCATGATCCCTATTTTAAAAAATGAAGTGAAAATTCTAATTATCTCTTTCATCTGTATTACCGTCAGTTGGATTATCTTCTGTTTCCTCTAAAACTTTACTTTCTTCATATACATTTTCCTGAGAGTTGTCGAAGGTATAGAACTGCTGAGGCACCGGTCTTATGACCTCTTCATAGAACACCACATTAGCAGATTCCATATAAGCCATTACCCACAGTACAGGAATAAGTGTAATAAGATTTATAACGCTTACCATACCGGTACTTAAAGCCGCTTCTCCGTTTACCACGGACATTTCTATCCACAAAGTAACAATGACCTGAGGTATCATTGCCAAAAGCATCCATCCGATGAATGAAATATCAAGAGTAAACAGATTCGCTTTATTACCTCTCATAAGCCTCTTGCTTTCGCTTATACACTGAAGCGGGCTAAGGTCAGGTCTGTCTCTCAAGAGCATAGGCGCAAGAGAATATCTGTAAGCCGCTATTATACCAGGTATTATCAAAAGCAATGTCCAAAGACTGATAAAGATTATCATAAAGAATCCTAGAGAAAAGCTTCTTCCGAAGGTTTCAAATCCTTCAAAACAGCTTCCAAGTCCATTCGGTTCATTTCTGATAAGCTTCATAAAATATGCACACATACCTACTATCGCAGGTCCGTATACCAGGAAATAATATATATTTGACAGAAAGGCAGTCGTGGTGTTGAGCATTAAAACACTTACGATAACATCCATTATATTTACGATCAGCATAAATATGCCCGCAGCTATCGCTGCATTCAGCCATTTGCCTTTAAGCTGACTTTTTGCTACGTTTTTAAAGAACCTAGTGCTTTCATTTACTATCCTGTGATCCATGCCAAAGCTCCTTTCTTCTATCAATACTTTCTTGGGTACTTCTGGAAATGATGATTGTCGTCCATATCTTCCCAGTCTCCGCCCCATTCCCAGCCTCTGCTGACAAAAGCGTTGTAACAAACACTGCCCGGATATATCTTTCCCTTCACCTTAGGATCCCGTTCTATATAGTCCGCTCCCGCAGGAGGAAGTATGAGCAGAGATCCGTCTTCCCAGCTCCTTACATAAGGATTATACAAAGGATTGATGTCAACAGCAAGACCGTAGGCATGCTCCGAAAGATCCCCTCCGCCTGTAAGCATTCTAAAACAGAAAGCTGAGCTGTTGTTTGCAGCCATAGATTTATCATCATCCGCATCGAACTCATCTATAAGCTTTATCTGCTCTATAGGGAATCTGTTTTCAAAAAGTTCTTTGAAAATGTCCAGCACTTCTTCCGCTACAGACCTGTTTACAATAAGCTCACCTTCGTGGATCTCATCATCAAAGCCGTAATGAAGTACAGTGAGATATGAGAGATCCGAATAAGATATCACATAATTCTCCACATAGGAACATCCCGTTATCCTGTTGATTATTTTCTGCGGTAAAGGCTGCGCCCTGAAACTGTCCGCAATATCATTTCCTGACAATTCTTTTCCTCCTTTATTTCATCAAAAGACCATGAGCTTCATCAATAACACGGTCCGTGGATCTTTCCACATCTTCTTCTGTAAGCGATGTTACGGATCCTTTGCTCATATATAACAAATACTCTATATTGCCCTTAGCTCCCGTCATTGGTGAAAATGTCACTCCGTCAACGGAAAAACCAAGTTCTTTAGAAAAATCAGCGACTTTAAGGATAACTTCCCTATGTACCGATTTATCTTTTACTATTCCTTTCTTTCCCACCTGTTCTCTTCCTGCCTCAAACTGAGGCTTAACAAGACACACAAGCTTTCCTCCGTCTTTCAGCAGTTTTTCTGCCACCGGAAGGATCAGAGTTAAAGATATAAAAGATACGTCTATAGATATGAAATCTATCACATCTTCGATAGCCTCCACATCCATATACCTTATATTCGTCTTCTCCATATTCACGACTCTTTCGTCGTTCCTGAGCTTCCAGTCAAGCTGACCGTAGCCCACATCAACAGCATAGACTTTTACTGCACCGTTTTGAAGCATACAGTCTGTGAAACCGCCGGTGGAAGCGCCCATATCCATACAACTTAAACCTTCAAGTTTTATATCAAACTCTTTTACAGCTTTAGCCAGTTTCATTCCGCCTCTGCTGACATAAGGGCACACAGCTCCCTTCACGACTATTTCAGCTTCATCCGAAACCTGAGTTCCCGCCTTGTCAACTCTCTGCCCATCGACAAATACGACACCGGACATTATGACACGCTTTGCTTTCTCTCTTGATTCAAAAAAACCTTGCTGCACCAGCAAAACATCTAATCTTTCTTTCATATTTCGTTTATTATCCTATCCGCAACAGACTCCGGATCGAGTCCATATATTTTTTCCAATTCTTCTGTTTTGCCGTTTCTGATAAACTCATCCGGCCATCCTAAATTAACTGTTTTTACTGTATTTCCTTTATTTGCAAAGTGAGCACTTATCTGCTGCCCGAATCCGCCGGCTACAACATTATCCTCTAACGTTACAATGAGTTTTACTCCCTCGGCAGCTTCTTCCAAGCCTTTCATATCCAAAGGTTTTACGAACCTTACATTTACAAGCCCGCAGTCTATGCCTTTTTGTCTCAAAATGCCGACAGCTTCTTTGGCAGATCTTACAGATCTTCCCACAGCAAATATCACAGCATCCCTGCCTTTATCAATGATCTCACAACTGCCGTCTATATCTTTGAAATCCCCTTCAGCAGCCTCAGCAGGACCTCTTGGATATCTTATTGCGCACGGAGCCGACAGCTTTAATGAATACTCCATCATTTCCCTAAGTTCTCTATCATTTGACGGACACATTATGGTCAAATTCGGCATATGATTTAAATAAGACAGATCAAACTGACCATTGTGCGTTTCTCCGTCAGCACCCACATTGCCGGCTCTGTCAATGCAGAAGACTACAGGCAGGTTCTGCAGACACACATTCAGCATCATCTCATCATAGGCTATTTGGAGGAATGTGGAATATATAGCCACAAAAGGTCTAAGACTCTGAAGAGCCATTCCCGAAGCAAAGCTCACTCCGTGCTGTTCAGCTATCCCTACGTCAAAAACTCTGTCAGGATACAGTTTATTCATCTCTTT
>JAFQKJ010000037.1 GCA_017397005.1 Bacillota bacterium | reverse complement strand
TCCTCCTACGGAGGAATCTACTGCTGAAAGCAGTGTTGTGGGGACCTGAACCAAATTGATGCCTCTGAGATATATGGAGGCTGCAAATCCCGCTATGTCTCCCACAACGCCGCCGCCCAAAGCAAACACTGTGTCGCTTCCTGTGAGATGATTTTCCGCGAGGAAGTTGATGATTTTAAAAAGCTGTTCCGGATTCTTTGAACTTTCCCCGTTAGGGATAACATATTTTATCACCTCATATCCGGCGTCGGAAAGAGAAGCTTCAAGCCTTGAGGCATAAAGTCCGTCTACTATATCGTCCGTTACTACAGCGGCTTTTCCTCCGGCAGGAGCTTTGTCCAGTTCTCTGTAAAGCCTTCCCGCAGAATCCAGGATGCCGGGGCCTATAAGGACTTGATATGATCCGCTTGGAGTGCTTACATCTACTTTTTTCATCAGCCGTCCACCTCCTGTTTTCTGATACGGCCTTCGTCTAAAAGCTTTTCCAGACTGTCATAATCTTCTGAAGCTATAGCTTCTCTGTACTTGCTGAGAGATGAGATGAAGTAATCCAGTTCAAATAAAATATTATCTTTGTTATCAAGGAAAAGTGTAGCCCACATCTGAGGGTTCAGCCAGGCTACTCTGGTAAGATCCTTATAGCTTCCTGCGGAGACCCCGCTGTGTTTTGGAGCAGAAGGACTTTTTATAAAAGCATTTGAAACTATATGAGCCATCTGAGATGTAAAAGCAATAAGCTTGTCATGTTCTTCCGCTGTGGTTACCGAAAACTTTGAGAATCTGCATGGAGCAAATATATGCTTTACACGATCCAGGAGCTGAATGTCATCGTATACCGGAGGAACGATGACCATACCAGCATCTCTGAACATATCTTCTGAACTGTTTTTAAAACCTGAGCGGTGGATACCTGCCATAGGATGGCCGCCTACGAAAGTAAAGCCGTGTTCTTTTGCCAGAGCAAAACCTGTTTTGCAGATGTCCCTTTTTGTACCGCAGCAGTCGATGACGTAAGCATCTTTTCTGATATATTTTGCATTTTCTTTAAGATATTCTATAGATTTGTCAGGATAGAGAGCGATTATGATGCAGTCACAGTCTTTTATATTATCCTGTGTGAGTTCCTCATCTACGGCACCGTAAATTTTCGCAATGGCTGAAGTGGAAACGTCTGTATCGTATCCGTAAACTGTGGCATCGGAATTCGCTTTAAAGGCTTTCGCCATGGATCCGCCTATGAGACCCAGACCTGCGATCCCTATTATCATAATGTTACAGCCTCCCTAACTTTCATGACTTTCTTGGCAACACTATCGAACTGATCAGGTGTTAAGGACTGAGCACCGTCGCAGAGCGCTTTTTCAGGGTTGTTGTGAACTTCTATCATAAGTCCGTCAGCTCCTGCCGCTGCCGCAGCCATAGCCATAGGTTCCACAAGTCTTGAAAGTCCTGTTGCATGGCTTGGGTCAACGACTACAGGAAGATGTGAAAGCTCGTGGAGCATAGGCACTGCTGAAAGATCAAGAGTGTTTCTTGTGTAAGTTTCGAAAGTTCTGATACCTCTTTCGCAGAGGATAACGTTTTCGTTGCCTCCTGCCATAATGTATTCTGTACTCATCAGAAGCTCTTTAAGATTGTTTGCAAGACCTCTTTTGATGAGGATGTTTTTCTTTGTTCTGCCCAGCTCTTTGAGAAGGTCGAAGTTCTGCATATTTCTTGCACCCACCTGAATAATATCCACTTCTTCAAAGAGTTCAAGGTCTTTGATATTCATGATCTCGGAAATGATAGGCATTCCTGTGAGTTTTTTCGCTTCGAGAAGAAGCTCTATGCCGTCAGCTTTGAGACCCTGGAAATCGTAAGGTGAGGTCCTTGGTTTGAATGCGCCGCCTCTAAGGATAGTTGCGCCGGAAGCTTTTACTCTCTGCGCTATCTCAATGATCTGATCATGGTTTTCTACTGAACATGGGCCTGCAATGATCTGGAAGTGTCCGCCGCCGATCTTGTTTCCGTTAACGTCTATTATTGAATCTTCTGCGTGGAACTTTCTGTTGGCATTTTTAAAAGGCTCGCTGATCCTTTTTACAGACTCTATTATAGAAAGGCTTTCAAGAAGCCCGATATCAACTTTGCTTGTGTCGCCGATAAGGCCGATGATCGTATGGAAATCACCTTCTGAAATATGAACTTCCAGTCCCATGCTCTGGAACCAGTTTATAAGGCTGTCTCTCTGCTGTATGGATGTATCCTGTTTTAATACTGCTATCATTTTCTTTCTCCTTCTGAATTTAAATTAAAAAGCCGCCCGGGAACGATCCTGAGCGGCTGAAAAACACTTAACAATAATTACACTAAAGGTATTATGTTGTTAATAAAGGTTTTGCTGCAGCACGAATCGCTCTTACTTTGTTTGATTTAAAGTAAAAGTTGTAATAGAAATATGTTCTAAAGACTGTCATGATGCTTGTAACAGATTTCATTATTCGTTCTGCTCCTTTCTCTATTTCTTAATTCTTTTTTATAGCACTTAACAAGTGTCATGTCAATAAGTTTGGGCAAATTTGTTATTTAAATATAATTGTTTTTGCCATTGCGTAGAGCCTTGGGCTCCATTCTGTAGTGAATCCTTTTGCGTAATTTGCTTCAAATACTACATATTTTACGCCGGAAGCTGCTGTGCCGGTGTATTCTATGAAGTAGTATTCGCTGCAGGAATCTTCATCGGATACTGTGAAGTATTTTGCTTTATTTCCGTTGATATCCATATCTGACACATGATCTGAGTGAAGGAATGTATCATCATCTCGGATCTCGTCTTTGAATTCTCTTTCCGCTGCAGAAGCATAATCTCCCATAAGTCCTGCATATATTTT
>JAFQKJ010000003.1 GCA_017397005.1 Bacillota bacterium | reverse complement strand
GTAGGAAAACAAAATGACAACTACACTGAACTTATGGCTTTTGCAAATAAGATCATAATAAAAGCAAATGAATTATATCCTGGATTTGGCGGAAGGATAATCGAAAGGGACTACAAATTCAATCAGTATCTTTCGGACCATTATCTTCTTTTGGAAGTAGGGAATAACGGAAATACGATCTATGAGACTGAAGCTTCTGGAAGGCTCCTTGCAGATGTTCTGGAAGCAGTTATGAGAGAGATATGAGATACGAAAATAACATTGAGTTAAAAAGAAAAAATATACTTATGTTCAAAAAGGTAATGGCTGCAGCTGTTGCCTTTTTGATAGTTTTTGGTATTGCTGCGGTGGACATGAACTGTGCTCAGGCCTTTGGCAAAGAGGAACAGATAATCCCGCAGATAAGACTTGTAGAAGAAGGAAAGGTTAAGATCACAAACTTTATAGGAGAGTTTTTCATAGAACTTTAGGAACACAAAATTTGTTGCGTGAACCGTGTTTTCCAATTATAATTGGTACAAGAAAATATCGGAGGGAAAACAAGTGTCCTATAGAGATTACATTAGAAATTTCAGTATAATTGCACATATAGATCATGGAAAATCTACTTTGGCGGACAGGCTTTTGGAAAAGACCGGTCTGGTTTCTGAAAGAGACATGAAGGAACAGTTCCTTGACAATATGGACATTGAAAGGGAAAGAGGAATAACCATCAAGCTTCAGACTACAAGAGTAGTTTATAAAGCCAACGACGGAAATGAATACATTTTTAATTTGATAGATACACCGGGCCATGTAGACTTTACCTATGAAGTATCAAGAAGCCTGGCAGCATGCGAGGGGGCTCTTCTTATCGTAGATGCTACACAGGGAGTGGAAGCACAGACTATGGCCAATGCTTATCTTGCTTCAAATGAAGATCTGGAGATCCTTCCTGTTATCAATAAGATAGATCTGCCTAGTGCTGATCCTCAGATGGCTATTGACGAGATCGAGGAAATGCTGGCTATAGAAGCTCATGATGCACCTCAGGTTTCCGCGAAAGACGGCATAAACATAGATGTGCTGCTTGAAGCAATAGTTAACAAGATCCCGGCTCCTGAAGGAGATGAAAATGCTCCGCTTAAAGCTCTTATTTTTGACTCAGTTTATGATAATTATAAAGGTGTTATCATCTATACAAGGATAGTTGACGGAAGAGTTAAAAAAGGCGATATGATCAGGCTTATGGCTACAGGAAAAGTTTATGAAGTAACTGAAGTAGGTATCCTTGCTCCGGGGCCTGTGCCTTTCAAAGAGCTAAAAGCAGGCGAGGTAGGATATATCACAGCCAGCATAAAACAGGTGGCTGATGCCAGAGTCGGTGATACCATAACAAACAACGACGAACCTACATCAGAGCCTCTTCCGGGCTACAGACAGGTCCAGTCAATGGTATACTGCGGTATATATCCTGCAGGAACAGAAAAGTATGAAGCTGTTAAAGATGCTTTGGAAAAGCTTCAGGTAAATGATGCGGCCTTTGTTTTCGAACCTGAAACTTCTCAAGCATTAGGTTTTGGTTTCAGATGCGGTTTTCTGGGACTGCTTCATATGGAGATAATAGTTGAAAGACTTGACAGAGAGTTTAACCTTTCTATCGTTACAACTTCTCCAAGCGTAATATACAGAGTTACAAAAACCGACGGGGAAGAACTTATGATCCAAAATCCGTCTAATCTTCCTAATATGGTCGAGATCGCAAAGATGGAAGAACCAATGGTAAAGGCCAACATTATGATCCCTAATGAATATGTGGGGGCTATCATGGAGATATGTCAGGAAAGACGAGGCAGGATGGATCACATGGAATACATCAGTGAAAACCGTGTAGTCCTTGAATATATAATGCCTCTTAATGAAGTTATCTATGACTTCTTTGATGCGCTCAAGTCAAAGACAAGAGGCTACGGATCCCTTGACTATGAATTCATAGGATATGAACAGTCTAAACTTGTCAAACTGGATGTGCTTCTTAATAAAGAACTCGTGGATGCATTCTCTATGATCGTTCATGAGAGCAAGGCCTATGCGAGAGGAAGATTTGTGTGTGAAAAGCTCAAAGATATAATTCCGATGCATCAGTTTGAAGTGCCTATTCAGGCATCTGTAGGAACTAAAGTTATAGCCAGAGAAACCGTAAGAGCATACCGCAAGGACGTACTTGCGAAGTGTTACGGCGGTGACATTTCACGTAAGAAAAAGCTTCTTGAAAAACAAAAAGAAGGTAAAAAACGAATGAGACAGTTCGGCTCCGTTGAAGTGCCTCAGGAAGCTTTTACCGCAGTTTTAAAATATGACGAAAAATAGAAATAAAAAAACTACAGGGGTATATGTACATATACCCTTTTGTGTAAGAAAATGCAATTACTGCGACTTTCTTTCTTTTGCGGGAGATGAAGCAGTAAAGGAAAGATATGTGGATATGGTTTGCTCTGAAATAGAAGCATACTGCAGAGACAGGAGTATAACTGCAGATACTGTTTTTATAGGAGGAGGAACGCCTTCTGTACTGAAGCCTAAGCTTATAGAAAGGCTGATGGATGCGGTGAGAACAGGTTTTTCTCTTACAGGGGACTGTGAGATGACCATAGAAGCCAATCCCGGGACAGTAGATGGCGAAAAGGCAGAGGTTTTTAAGTCTTCAGGGATAAACCGTATCAGTCTTGGGGTCCAGTCTATGGATGATGACCTGCTGAGAAGACTGGGAAGGATCCACAGCAGAAAGGATTTTCTTAAAACCTACGAATTGCTCAGAAATAAAGGTTTTGACAACATAAACACAGATCTGATGTTTTCTTTGCCGGGACAAAATTTTGAAAAGTGGAAGAACACGCTGGAAGAGACGGCAGATTTAAAACCGGAGCATATATCTTTTTACAGCCTTATAATAGAAGAGGGTACTCCTTTCTATGAAGAGTGGAAAAAAGGCAGTTTAGAGGAAATCTCTGATGATGACGACAGAAAAATGTATCATTTCGCGTCGGAAATGCTGAACGAAAAAGGATATGTTCATTACGAAATATCCAATGCGGCTTTGCCGGGAAGAGAGTCAAAGCATAATTTAAAGTACTGGAGCATGGAAGAGTATGCCGGATTCGGGCTTGGAGCACATTCTTTTGTTGAAGGTGTAAGATATGAAAACACCCGTGATATGGAAGAGTATTTAAAACTTTATGCAAAGGCTCCGGATCTTTGGAAAGAAAGATACAATGTGATAAACAGAAACACTGTTAAAGATAATGCGGAGGAGTTTGTTTTTACGGGTTTGAGAAAGCTTGAGGGTATATATAAAGATGATTTCGCAAAACTTGTTGGAAACGATATATATGATATATACTCAAAAGAAATAAATAAAATGGTAAATGAAGGTCTGCTTAAAGATCATGGCAGCAGGATAGCGCTTACTAAAAAAGGTATAGATATTTCAAATTATGTTATGAGGGAGTTTATAAAAGACAAATGGAAACTGTAAGAATAGAGATAACGGAATACATAGATGATCTGGCTTCGAATTATTTTGCTGAATCCATAGGAACTGTGCCTAAAGACAATGAAGCCTTGTTTACAAGAATGAGAGTAAAGAGGAACCTGGAGCCGGCGGCAAAGATCTCTGTGGATGAAAAGGGAGATATTAAAGTGGCAGTTAACATGGGAGAAACTGTACTGAAAGCCAAGGATTCTCTGCCTGAAAAATTCTACATAACTGAGTGGGAAAAGGCTTACAAAAAGGCCGTAACAAGAGAAATAATGCTCAGAATAGCAGGTGAATGATCCGTCACTTCCGTGACGGATCCGTTGCTTTTTTGTCATAAAAAAATCACAATTAAGGGTTGAAAAAATCCGCTAAAAGCATTGACATAATTATCATAGGGTGGTAATTTATATTTAACGATTAGCACTCAATGATAGAGAGTGCTAACAAATGAAGGGTGATATTTATGGAATTGACAGAAAGAAAATTAAGAATACTTCAGGCGATCATAGATGACTTTGTTTTCTCTGCAGAACCTATCGGATCAAGAACTCTGTCTAAGAAATACGAATTAGGTATCAGTCCTGCCACCATCAGAAATGAAATGGCGGATCTGGAAGAGATGGGTTACCTCACTCATCCTCATACGTCGGCAGGGAGAGTCCCTTCAGATAAGGCTTATAGACTGTATGTTGACAGTCTTATGCAGAGAGCTCCCGTACCGGAAGTTCAGCAGGCGGCAATAAGAAGCAGGCTGAACGAAAATCTTAGCGAGCTGAATAAGACTATAGAGCGTGCAGCAACACTGCTGTCTGAAATAACAAATCTGACAGCTTTTGCGCTTACTCCAAAGGAAGATACCAATAGACTCAAGTATATAAATCTTCTTCCGGTAGATGAACGTTCTGTTGTGCTTATGATAGTTACTGAAACAGGAAAAGTAAGCAACACTGTACTTCGACTTAAAACAGGATATGATGCGAGAAAGCTGGAGATACTTTCAAAGATGCTCACATATAACTACAGAGGAAAAGAGCTTAGCAGTATACTCACTGTGGACATCATAAAATCTGTAGAAGTGGACATCGAAGCTATGAGCGGCCTTATGGAAAACATAATGCCGGAGTTTCTCAGGACGCTGGAAAAGATGCTGGATACAGAGCTATATATGGAAGGACTTACGAATATCTTCAACATTCCGGAATATAACGATATCGATAAAGCAAGGATGTTCATGGGGATGCTCAATAAAAAAGAAAGGATCAGCAAGGTCCTTGATGAAAGAGCTGACGGCATCATGATAACCATCGGAGAAGAAAACACTGACGATGAAATGAAGGACTGCAGTCTAATAACCGCTACTTACAGAGTAAACGGAAAGTTTATAGGGAAGCTGGGAGTTATAGGTCCTACAAGGATGAAATACGACAAGGTAACATCCCTTATCGAATTTATGACTGACAATCTGAGCAGCACATTCAAAATTGCTGAAGATACAGATGAAGAATATTAAGACAAGAAGGTGGGTATATGACAGATAAGGAAAAAGAATTAGAAGAAGCGATCGAAGAAGAGGCAAAAGAAGAAGGGACAGAGGAAACTTCAGGGGAAACAGTTGAAGAAAAAGATGAACTTCAGGAAGCCAACGACAAGTATATGAGACTGGCGGCTGAATATCAGAATTTCAGAAAACGTACAGAAACAGAAAAACAGAGCATTGCAGTATATGCAAACGAAAGGATCGCAAAGGATCTGCTCAATGTGGTGGACAGCTTTGAAAGAGCTATTTCTGCCGAAAGTGCTGATGAAGGATTTAAAAACGGCGTGGTGCTGATATACAAACAGCTCATGACTGTATTAGGCAATTTCGGAGTGGAAGCTATAGAATCAGAAGGTAAGGAATTTGATCCAAATTTCCATCACGCTGTGCTTTCGGAAGAGGCGGAAGGCGTAGAAGCGGGTATGGTACTCATGGAAATGCAGAAAGGCTACATGCTTAGAGACAGAGTTATCAGACCGGCTATGGTAAAGGTTTCAGTTTAAAATATATTTATAAATAAATTAGAATTAAAGAGGAGATGTAATTATGGGTAAAGTAATAGGAATCGACTTAGGTACAACAAATTCATGCGTATCAGTTCTTGAAGGCGGAGAACCTGTAGTAATAGCGAACGCAGAAGGAAACAGAACTACACCATCTATCGTAGGCTTTGCTAAAAACGGCGAAAGACTCGTTGGGGAAACAGCAAAAAGACAGGCTATCACAAATCCTGACAGAACAGTTATTTCAATCAAAAGACATATGGGTACAGACTATAAAGTAGGTATCGATGAAAAGCAGTACACACCTCAGGATATTTCGGCAATGGTGCTTATGAAGTTAAAAGCAGATGCTGAAAGCTATCTCGGTGAAAAGGTAACAGAAGCTGTTATCACAGTTCCTGCATACTTCACAGACAGCCAGAAACAGGCTACAAAAGATGCCGGCAAGATCGCAGGTTTAGAAGTTAAGAGGATCATCAATGAACCTACAGCTGCAGCTCTCGCATACGGTCTTGATAAAGATGTTAACTCACACAAAATTTTAGTATACGACCTCGGCGGCGGTACTTTCGACGTATCAGTTATGGAACTGGGAGACGGAGTATTTGAAGTACTTGCTACAAACGGAAACAACCTCCTTGGCGGCGACGATTTTGACAAATGCCTTATCGACTTCATGGCAGATTCATTTGCTAAAGAATATGGTATCGATTTGAGAAAAGACAAGATGTCAATGCAGAGATTAAAGGATGCAGCTGAAAAAGCTAAGAAAGAGCTTTCATCTTCACAGACAACAAATGTAAACCTTCCGTTTATCACAGCAGGTCCTGAAGGTCCTCTCCATCTTGATATGGACATCACAAGAGCTAAATTTGAACAGCTCACATCAGATCTGGTTCAGAAGACTATCGAACCAATGAGAAAAGCTATGGCTGATGCAGGTGTAACAACAGCAGATCTTGACAAAGTTATCCTCGTTGGCGGTTCAACAAGAATCCCTGCAGTTCAGGAAGCTGTAAAGAAAGTAACAGGAAAAGAACCATACAAAGGAATCAATCCTGACGAATGCGTAGCTATCGGTGCTGCTATCCAGGCCGGAGTACTTACAGGCGAAGTTAATGACATCCTTCTTCTCGACGTAACTCCATTATCCCTTGGTATAGAAACTCTCGGCGGAGTATTCACAAAGCTCATCGAAAGAAATACAACTATCCCTACAAAGAAGAGCCAGATCTTCTCAACAGCGGCAGATAATCAGACAGCTGTAGACATCCACGTTCTTCAGGGTGAAAGAGAAATGGCTGCTTACAACTCAACTCTCGGAAGATTCCAGCTTTCAGGTATTCCACCAGCACCTCGCGGAATCCCACAGATCGAAGTTACATTCGATATCGACGCTAACGGTATCGTAAACGTAAGCGCTAAAGACATGGGTACAGGAAAAGACCAGAGGATCACTATCTCATCTTCAACAAAATTATCAGAAGAAGAGATCAATCAGAAGATCAAAGAAGCTGAACAGTTCGCAGCAGAAGATAAGAAGAAGAAGGAAGAAGTGGAAGCAAGAAATCAGGCAGATACTTTAGTATACGAAACAGAAAAAGCTCTTAAAGAACTTGAAGGCAAGCTCTCAGAAGAAGAACTTGCAAAAGTAAATACAGCTCTTGAAGACTTAAAGAAAGCTCTCGAAGGAACAGATGTTGATGATATCAACGCTAAGAAAGAAGCTCTTACAAACGAATTCCACGTATTATCTTCTAAACTCTACCAGCAGGCACAGGGTCAGCCTGGTCAGGAAGCTCCTGGAGCAGAAGGATTTGCTCAGCAGGATGCCCCTAAGGATGACAATGTAGTAGATGCAGACTTCGAGGTTAAAGAAGATAAATAATAAATTATAGAAGTAGTAATTTGCTTCTTTTTTTGATACAATTAAGTTATTAAAGGAGGTTTTATGAAAAGTTTAAGTAAAATTTT
>JAFQKJ010000036.1 GCA_017397005.1 Bacillota bacterium | reverse complement strand
TAAAAAAAATTGGCGACCCGGAACGGGCTCGAACCGTCGACCTCCAGCGTGACAGGCTGGCATTCTAACCAACTGAACTACCGGGCCACAAATTTGGTAGGGGCAACAGGGATCGAACCTATGACCCCCTGCTTGTAAGGCAGGTGCTCTCCCAGCTGAGCTATGCCCCCATGTGGTAGCGGCGAGTGGAGTCGAACCACCGACCTTCCGGGTATGAACCGGACGCTCTAGCCAACTAAGCTACACCGCCACATACACCAATCAACGACTTATTTTGTTGAGATTTCAACCTGTCGTTCATCAGCGACATTTAGTATTATACGCATTAAGGTATACTTTGTCAAGTATTTATCGAAGAATTATTTTCATATTTTGACAGGTTTTTATCCCATTGATTTTACCCTGTTTTTCCTTGAAATTTAAGGAAAAATACTCATTTTTTTCTCCACCCTCTGCCCTATCCGTTTGATTTTTTTAAACTGCGGTGTTAGAATTATTTTTAATATTATAAAACATATTATTTACAATAAGGAGATATATTTATGCAGAATTTTATATTTCACTCCCCTACAAAAATTATATTCGGTAAAGATACGGAAAATCTTGCCGGAGCAGAAGTAAAAAACTGGGGCGGTACAAAAGTCCTCATCGTTTACGGCGGTGTAAGCGCTATTAAAAGCGGTCTTATAAACAGAGTCATAGAATCAGTTAAGGAAGCTGGACTTGAATATGCTTTATGGAGCGGGGTTAAACCTAACCCTCTTTTCTCAGATGTAAAAAAAGCTATTGCTTTTGCTAAAGAAGAAAAAGTTGATTTCGTTCTAGCTGTAGGCGGCGGAAGTGTAATGGATACTGCTAAAGCGATTTCCGTAGGTGTTGTAGATGACGGAGATCTTTGGGAAATATTCATGAGAAAACGCCAGCCTGTTGGTTCACTCCATGTTGGTGCTGTGGTAACTCTCCCTGCATCCGGAAGTGAAATGAGCAGTTCCTGCGTAGTTACAAGAGACGAAGATCTGGTTAAAAGAGGTTTCTTCTCTGAAGAAAACAGGATGCAGTTTGCTATAACAAACCCTGAGCTTACATACACTCTCCCACCATATCACACAGCCTGCGGTATTGTTGACATCATGATGCATACCCTTGACAGATATTTCTCACCTGACGAGTACAGCGATCTTTCTGACGGATTTGCGGAAGCTCTCCTTAGAACAACAGTTAAGAACGGATATATCGTAATGGACGATCCTGAAAACTATGACGCAAGAGCAGAGCTTATGTGGGCAGGCACTCTTTCTCACAACGATATCACCGGCGTAGGCAGAAACTGGGACTTCGGCCCTCACCAGTTCGAACACGAACTCAGCGGTCTTTACGATGTAGCCCACGGTGCAGGCCTGGCTGCTATTTGGGGCGCATGGGCAAGATATGTATGCGAAGCAGACCCTCTCAGATTTGCCAGATACGGCGTAAATGTATTCGGTCTGGAATTTGATTACAGCAATCCATTAAACACCGCATACGCAGCTATAGACGCTACTGAAGACTTCTTCAAAGCCATTGATATGCCAATAACCATGTCAGAGCTTCTCGGATTTGAAGTTTCCGATGAAGACATCGAGATCATGGCGGAAAAATGTACAAATCAGCAGACAAGAACTATAGGTACTTTCATGGTGCTGGACAAACAGGACATTATTGAAGTTTACAGAATGGCAAGATAACATCACACCCTTGTTTCTTAAAATCAAAACCGTGTACTTTATTCAAGTACACGGTTTTTTTAATATAAACATTATTTTAATTCAAGCTTTGTAAGGATCTCTGAATCAGGAAGCAGTTTCCCTATAAGCTTCTGAACGTTCTCAGCCTGTTTCTTATCGCCTTTTTTGAAACTTTCAAAGTCTGTGTCCTTTTGAGGTATAAATCTGTCTACTACAACCAGATCAGGCTTCAGTTCATTTACGAACTCAACATCCTGAGCCAGCATTTCCACAGTCTGATAAGGCCAGCCGACAGTTATGCCTGTTCCTATCTTAAGACCTATGTCTCTAAGTATAGGCAGCACATTTTTTCTGAAATCAGGATACATATCCATAGGATGGATCCTGGAAAAATGCTCTTCGTTTATTGAACGGTGAGGAAGTATAAATCCATCCGCTCCTGCGTCTTTAAATGCTACATAGTCTTCATAGACTTTTTCATTCATAGCAACATAAAGCTCAGACTCAGGGCATTCTTCCTTTATTCTTTTTATAATAGCTGTAAGTTTTTCTGTCAGGAAAAATATATCAAGTCCGCCGTAAAGGATAAACTTCCTCTCCCCTTTATCGTATGCTTCTTTAAAAGCGCTTACCGCTTCATCGGCTGTAAGTCTTTTTCTCGCCACTGTCCAGTTGTCCCTGCTGTATGTACAGTACAGACAGTCATTGCTGCAGAAGTTTGTAAGCTGAACTCCAAAGAATTCATCATCATTGCTTTTAAGTTCAAAATCAGCCGGTGTTCCGTTTATTATCAGCTTTATTATTTCTTCATAAGTAGGTTTAAAATCTAACGCCATGTTATCTTGTCCTTCTTTCTAGGCACTGTCCTGAAATATTTTACATCAGGGTATCCGATGCAAAAGCTTGTTATCAGTTCCTCATGAGGAGAAAGCCCCAAAAGCTTGTCTATTTCAGGATCTTTTATTGCCGCTCTCTTTAAAAATCCTATGTAGCAGGTCGCAAGACCCATAGTGTGAGCCATAAGTTCCATATTTGCACAGGCTATCGCGCCGTCGATAGGCGGAGTAAGCTTGTTGTACTTAGTATTTGCTATGACAGCAACCACTGCCGGTGCATCATAAAACAGGCCGTCTGTTCCGTTTTCATGATACTGCTTATACATATTTTTCCACATATGAGCATAAGCCTTCATAGCTTTTGGCGAATCTGCATCTGCCAGTGTGTCATCAGCCAGATCATTAAGAGCTTTCAAAGCAGTCTTCTTCAGTTCTTTAAGATCCTTTTCAAAAACAACGAACCTTATTTCCTGAGAATTCATCCCTGTTGGAGACAATCTGCCGGCTTCAAGGACCTTATTAAATGAATCTCTGTCTACAGCATCTTTTTTGTACTTTCTAACTGTACGTCTGAAGCGAATGAGGTTAAGGAGTTTTTCTCCGTCAACATCATATTCCTCAGCCTTCATTTCAACGATCTCATCTTCTTCGTCAGGATTTAATGGAGAAACCGCATTCATTGGACAGATGGCTATACAATGTCCGCATCCGAAACAAGTCTTGTTTACAGGAGAGCATTTGCCATCTACTATTTTTATTTCATTCAGTAAACAATCATCTTTGCACAGACCGCAGCCTATACATTTTTCCACATCGACTTTTACCATTAATATTCCCTTCCGATCTCGTCAAGCACGTCTTTGAATGTATAAAGTCCAGGTTCTTTTCCTTTAAGGAAAAGGATAGCATCAAGGGCTCCTTTTGCATATGAAGACCAGTTGTATGCTCTATGAGTGATCTCAAGTCTTTCTCCCATCATTCCAAAAACTACAGTATGTGTACTGGAGATGTCCCCTGCTCTTACAGAATGGAATCCTATGCCGTCTTCGCTTCTTTTTCCGTCTCTTCCGAATTCAGCTAATTCCCCGAAGTCTTTACCTTTTATATCCGCAATAAGTTTACCGATCTCTTTTGCAGTTCCGCTTGGAGAGTCAGCTTTTGTTTTGTCATGCATATCAATGATCTCAACATCTGCATCAGGTAATGTTTTTGCTGCCATCTGAGCCATCTGATATACAAGATTTACTGTTTTTGATGTATTTGCCGCAAGAAGGATAGGGATCTTTTTAGCAGCATATTCTATCCTCTTAATATCATCTTCTCCAAAGCCTGTTGTTCCTATGACCAGAGGTCTTCTATATTCAACACATTTTTTTACTGTTTCCATTGAACATTCCGGATTTGTGAAATCTATAACGCCTTCTGAAATAGGAATACAGAATTCCAGATCATCGTAAAGTGTTGCACCCACAAAGCCGGTTCCAGTAGCCTTGCCTATGTCCTGTCTAACATAAGGTCTTCCCAGTGGAACTACGCCGCCAACGATCATAAAGTCTCTTCTTCTTTTAAGAGCCTCTTCTACAACGAGTTTACCCATTTTAC
>JAFQKJ010000035.1 GCA_017397005.1 Bacillota bacterium | reverse complement strand
GTGGTAAAATCAATAAAAATCGGCTGTATTTAGTAAAAAGGTGATTAATATGGTCATACTCAAAGCAGAATACAAACTTCATCCAAGAATAAGCAGTGATGAATATTTAGAAGAAATTGAAAAAAGAAATATTCAGGAAACTTCAAGAAATGCTCCAGGAAACATCTTTTATGACTTTTATCTTTCTGCAGATGATCCCGGTTCGGTCATCCTTATGTCCGCATGGGAAGATGACGAAGATATATTAAAATATAAAGAAAGCGACAGCTTTGCATCTCTTTCTTCGGTCAAAGATATGATGGTAAGAAGCTCCGAATCTTATATACTGTCCGGAGGAAAAAACAACGAATTTTCACTATAATTATATTGTTTATCCTTTGATTTTCTCTGATATTGTGTTATCATATCCCTAGAAAAATCATTAAGGAAGGTAAATATCACTATGCTCAGCGAATTACTTAAAATAGTTGCGGACAACTGCGAAGTAGATGAAGTAACATTAGAATCTGATTTACGTGAAGATCTGGAAATGAATTCAATGGACATCATCAATATGACTATAGATATTGAAGCAAAATTCAAGATCAGAACAAAAGAAAAGGATTTCAAAAACATTAACACTGTAGCTGATCTTAAAGCATACATAGAAAAATTAGCAAAGATCGAAATCGTTTAAGAAAAAATCAGCAGCATCGATACCGATGCTGCATTTTATTTTTTGCTGTTTATTTTATTTAAACTCCATCACATATCCCGCATGAAGCTGTTCGACTTTTTCTCCCAATATATCTTTAAGGATCACCATGGCTTCGTCTCCGGTGCAGTGTCCTGTAACGACCCTTCCTATCCCAGTCTGTTTTATCCTTTCCCCAAGAGCCGCCGCCTCTTCAGGAGTTTTATCAAAGAGATGAAAACCGCCTATTATAGCCTGTATTTTTTTATCCGGGAAAGTTGCAGCGATTTCATTGATGATAACATCCGCTCCCCCATGGGAACAGCTGTTGAAAATCACAAGCCCCTCTTCACAGTCAAATACCAGACTCTGTTCGTGAGCAAAATCATCAGTTTCAAAAGCATCACCTTTTTTCACATACATTTTGCTTCTTTCTCCGCATTTATAAAGTCCTTCTGTTTTATGAGGTATTATATATACTCCTTCGCACAGTTTGTGATCTCCGGATACATATTCCAGTCTGTCCTTGTACTGTTCCTGCATGCCTAAAGGAATACCTATGTACTTCTGCTCCCCTTCCTTTTCTGCATAGCAGTTTTCTGCGCAGCTTTCCTGAACATAGAACTTTGCCTTGCCGTTTCTTTCAAAGAAATCCGGCATGCCGTCCGCGTGGTCATAATGAGCATGAGAAAGGACTCCGTATTCCACATCTTTAATATCGATGCCAAGTCTTTCTGCGTTTCTTATAAACAAATCTGATGAACCTGTATCAAGAAGTATCTTTCTTTCTCCGTATTCTGTAAATATGCTTAACCCCCACTCGCACTCAAGTTCGCCGTATGGGATATTATCTGATAAAACCGTTGCTTTCATATTATTCTCCTATTGTAGATAGATGTTTATATCATTATACTACATTTTATTTTATAATGGGAGCTTCAAACTTATCAAATGCTCATTCTATCTGTTCCTCTACTTCACCGGTAAGAATATGACTTTTAAGAGTTATGTATTTTCCGTCACGGCCAAATACCCATACATTGACTGCCGGTTGTTCATACCAGATATCAGTATCTCTTTCACCGTAGTGTTCTTTGTAATACTCATATAAATACTCATTAAACTGTTCTTTTTTCAATATTTCCATAAATACTCCTTTTGACTTATATGCAAACTTCTCATGAAAATATTATATCCTTTTAACTATTGTTATCAACGTATAGGGTGACGGCTGTATTCATCACCTTTTAAAGTCTATTCCTGCTTTTTTTGCCTGACTGCGCAGGTCCTTTATTTTTAATCTATATTCTTTGCAGTCTTTAATAAAACGGCTTCCGCATTGCCTAAATTCAAAATCAACCTTTTTTCTTATACATTGTTCACGAATATCTAAAACCCAGTCATAGTTAAGCGGTCTGGCATAATAGTCTGATTCTCCGCCAACCACCACCAATTCGATATCATCAAGATACTGTTCTAGTTCTACTCTCTCCAGCAGGGGCTGGGCTGTGATGCATTTGTGTTTTATTGGCAGGGATCGAAATATAGAGAGCTTTTTGTCTGCATTCCTTTGATTTTCAACGGTGCAGCACACAACAACATTTTCATATCCTTCTCCCCAGTCTTTAGGGATACATTCCATAAATCTATCTATTCGCTTTGTAAGGAAAAGAAATGTGCAGTCAGTGCGTTCTTTCATCATTGACCAGCATTCACTGCGCCACTCATCAGCCTCTTCGATCAAAAAGTCCGTTGAAAAACAGAGATAAACGATCCCGGCTCTCATTTTATAATTTCCGTTTTTTAACTTCTCTCTTGGTTTATAGAATTCTTTTGTTTTAACGATCTTACTCGTATCAACGCCTCGCTTGGCATCACCTTTATGAATATAGCAATGTAAACAGCCTTCACTGCATTTTTTGCAGCCTCGCCAAGGATTCCACATGGACATAACAATAATTCTCCGATCCTAATATATATACCATTTCACCATAAAAACGTATGTTTTACAAGTTGACAAAAAACTAAAAAAGAACCTAAATCACAATACAAACAGTATTATAACTTAGATCCTTTTGGCGAGGCACGAGGGACTCGAACCCCCGACCGACAGATTCGAAGTCTGCGACTCTATCCAACTGAGCTAGTGCCCCAAATAAAAATTGTAATTTCGAATTACTATGATATTATATAGTTCAAAGTTGTAAAATGCAAGGCGATATTGTCGACGCCTCACGGAGGATTTATGAGTAAAGAGTATATAAGTGAAAAAGAAGGAAGACGGCTCATCTGCGAGATCGGCAGAAGGATGTTCGCCAAAAACTTCGTTGCAGCAAATGATGGAAATATATCCGTTCTTCTGTCTCCAAGAAAGGTCCTATGCACACCTACAGGCACATCAAAGGGCTTTATGGAAGAAGAGGATCTTATAATAATAGATATGCAGGGCAGTGTAATAAGAGGACACAAAGAGCCCTCAAGCGAAATGAAAATGCATCTGGAAGTGTATAAGCAGAATCCCAATGTCTCTGCTGTAGTCCATGCGCATCCTGTAAATGCTACGGCTTTAGCTGTTGCCGGTATACCTTTGACTGAACCTATCCTTACGGAATCAGTAGTCGTAGTTGGAGAAATACCCCTTGCTCCTTATGCTACAGCCGGAACAGATGAAGTAGCCGATGCTGTCCGTCCATTATGCAAGGATTATAACGGAGCCCTTTTAGCTAACCATGGAGCTGTTGTTTGGGCAGAGGATCTGATGAAAGCCTGGTACAGGATGGAATCTCTCGAGCAGACTGCAGAAATATACATAAAATCAAAATTCATCCTCGGCAAAGCTAACACGCTTTCTCCGGAAGATGTCGCAAAGCTTAAGGATAGATATAACATTAAATAATATTGCCATGAAAACGAAAACAGAACTTGAACTTACCCACGTGGAACATACCTTTGATCCTATATATGATGAAAACTCAAAAATCCTTATCCTGGGAACGCTGCCTTCGGTCAAATCAAGAGAGAAAAACTTCTATTACGGACATCCCAGAAAT
Organism: Bacillota bacterium; assembly: GCA_017397005.1. Taxonomy (GTDB): domain Bacteria; phylum Bacillota; class Clostridia; order Peptostreptococcales; family Anaerovoracaceae; genus RGIG1899. The sequence continues at coordinate 2,258 of JAFQKJ010000035.1, read as the reverse complement.
AGATTCTGGCAGCTTATAGCTGTTTTGACAGGATCTTCGGTTCCAACAACGATAGAAGAAAAGAAAAGAATGCTTCTTGATAACGGGATCGCAATATGGGACGTGGTACAAAGCTGTGATATCCACGCTTCCAGCGACAGCAGCATAACGAACGTGATCCCTGCAGACATAAAAAAAGTTCTTTCTAATTCAAACATAGAAAAGATATATGCCAACGGCGGCGCAGCTTACGATCTCTACAATAAACATTGTCTGGAAAAGACCGGAGTTCAGATAATAAAGCTTCCTTCCACAAGCCCTGCAAATGCAGCATATAGCCTGGACAAACTAAAAAAGCACTGGTCTGTCATATTGGAACAGATTCGATCATAATTAAAACAAAAGCCCCTTTCGCAGGAGATACTTCTCCGGCAAAAGGGGTGTTTTTCAGCTTAAAGGCTCATCGGTTATAAGAGTCCCGCTCTCTCCTCTTATAGCTTCCGGAGCTTTTTCCAAAGAAGCTATGATCGCCTTTCTTCCTTTTTTACTTTTTGCGAAGTCAATAGCAGCTCGTACCTTAGGCAGCATGCTTCCTGCCGCAAAGTGCCCTTCACTGCAGTATTTTTCAGCTTCTGCCACAGTCATCCTGTCAACGGCTCTTTGGTTTGGTTTCCCGAAATCCAGCATCACTCTGTCCACTGCAGTCAGTATGAACAGATATTCCGCATCCACAAGCTCTGCCAGCTTTGCAGAAGCATGGTCTTTATCGATGACCGCCTGTATCCCCTCGTATTCACCTTCGCCTTTTTTCACTACCGGTATACCGCCTCCTCCGCAGGCAATTACCACGAAATCGTTGTCCAGCAGATTCTTGATGGAGTTCTTTTCAACTATATCCACAGGCTTAGGTGATGCCACCATCTGTCTCCAGCCTCTTCCCGAATCCTCTTGATAGATCACTCCCGGATTCTGGGCTGAAAGCTTTTCCGCCTCTTCCTCAGTATAAAAGGCTCCGATAGGCTTTGTAGGGTTTTTAAACGCACTGTCCTCCGAATCCACCACCATCTGTGTCACTACTGAAGTCACTGTCCATGGCATCCCTCTGTCATTGAGCTCTTTCTGAATGCCTTTCTGAAGATGATATCCGATATATCCCTGGCTCATTGCCGTACATTCCGGCAGATCCATATCAGGTATACGGCTGTTCTGTTTTCTCGCTTCGGAGAAAGCAAGGTTGATCATTCCTACCTGAGGTCCGTTTCCATGACTTACGATTATTTCATATCCCTGATCGATGAGTTCCACCAGAGAAGGCGCTGCATGCTTTATTCTTTCCTGCTGCTCTGCCGCATCGTTTCCCAGAGCATTTCCGCCAAGGGCGATGACCGCTCTTGAAGACATACTATCACATCCTTTCATGATAGTATTTTTGTGAAATGCTCAAAAAATATTCACTGTTATCAATTTATCCCAAAACTGTTTCTTACCTCTTTCTCATATCCCACTTTATATGCCACTTTAAGCACATCTCCGCTCTTTATGTAAGTGCTTCCGTTTGGTATCAGACTCACACCTCTGCGTTCAATATCTACGATATGACAGTTTGCCGGCAGTCCAAGATTCTTTATAGAAACCCCGTCTACAGGGCTTCCAAACGGTATCACCATTTCCATTAAGGCTGTATCCAGTTCTTCTTCCTCTGTTCTTACATGGTCAGGCGCAATATTATCCAGCATCTGTTCATAGACAGGTCTGCTTTTAAGCATATATGCCACCAGCCAGGAAACGCAGGAAACCATAGCAAGTCCCATGAACTGGGTAAAGGATCCGGACATTTCCGCCACAAGAACTATACCGGTCAAAGGTGCACGCACTATTCCCGAAAACAGCCCTGCCATACCTAAAAGCATGAAATTCACCACATAGCTTTCCGGGATGCCAAGAGCCATGACACTGACCCTGCCTACAATAGAACCGGCTAAAGCTCCAAGCACTAGCAAAGGAAAGAATATCCCGCCGGGAGCACCGGAGCAAAAACTTATCATGGAAAAAATAAACTTTCCTATCAAAAGCATTATCATCAAAGATAAAGCTGCAGTTCCTCCTGCCAGCATGTCTATCAATCCGTGTCCTCCGCCCATAACTGCAGGAAATGTAAATCCTACTATTCCTGCAATTGCAAAAGGTATGGCTATCCTTATCGTATCCGACACCGGGATCTTTTTATAAAGTTTTTGAACAGCAAAAATAGTTTTGTTATATAATGCTCCAAAAACTCC
>JAFQKJ010000034.1 GCA_017397005.1 Bacillota bacterium | reverse complement strand
TTTTCAAAAGTAAACATATTTGCATAAACTGTATCAATTTTGTAAAGGACAGGATGTGATTCCTGATCATATTATGGAAAACAACAAAAAAATACTGGATCTGGCATTATATGCCGGAGAGATCATGCTTAAAAACGGCGGTGAAACTTATAGAGCAGAGGACGTCATGTCCAGGATATGCAAAGTATGCGGGATAGAAAAAGTAGAATCCTTTGTTACCCCCACAGCTATGTTTTTGTCAATAGATGATGGGAAGGAATTTGGACATACCTATACTTTTCAAAAATCCATAGAATACAGAGAAGTCAATCTCATGAAAGTATCAGAGATAAACGATTTTTCCAGAAAATTCACTCCTAATGAGATCAGTCTTGAAGATGCTTTTAAAATGCTGGAAGGAATAGACAGAAAAAGATCCTATCCCGTCCCGGTAAAAGCTTTTTTTGCAGGCTTTGCGACCGCCGCATTCACAGTGGCAAACGGCGGACATTTTACAGATGCATTATGTGCTTTTTTCATAGGAACAGTTATCCTAACCTTTGTTGAGTTTTACAGCCGAATAGAAAAGAATGATTTTATCCGCACACTTATAGCCAGCGCAATAGGTGCATTTCTTTCAATACTATGTTTTCGTATGGGATTATGTCACAGCATTGAATATATCCTTATAGGTGCGATCTACATCCTTCTCCCTGGTCTGGCAATTACCAATGCCATACGTGATTCCTTGTCGGGAGATTTCATGTCAGGACTGGTCCGTGTTTTTGAAGCATTTATAATCTCCGCATCCATAGCGGTAGGTGTAGGTATAATGCTCAATTTATTTGGATTCTTTTAAGGGGGGTGTGTTCTGTGTTTTATATAAAGCTTACAGCCATATTCCTTGGCACCTTAGGTTATGCAGTGATAATGAATATACCAAAGAAACACCTTATTTATATTGCCATAACAGCTTCTTCAGGTTTTGCAGTATATCAGCTGCTTTTTCCTGCAGAGATCTTCGGATGTTTCGTAGGGGCCTGCATCATTGCAGCTCTCAGCGAGTTTTTTTCCAGGACCCTTAAAGATGCCGCAACACTGTTTATAATCCCCGGTATAATCCCGCTGGTCCCCGGAGCAAAAATGTACAATATGACATTATGCCTGCTTAGACATGATTTTACACAGGCTGCCACCCTTGGTGTGCAGGTCCTTATGTACGCCGGCAGTATAGCTATAGCAATTCTTCTGGTTTCCAGTACTATAAGATCTACTGCCAGATACCTGTCAAGGCTGAAAAATTGATTCTTAACATCAAAAGATCACACTTTAGCGTGTGATCTTTTCTATGCTATCGATTTATAAAAACTATATTTCTATCATTGGAAAAATTAACTATGTTATACAGGAATAACACTTCATCTATTTCATATTCTTCTATCAGCTCCGCCAGCCCGTTTCTGTAATACCTCATATCTGCTGCAACCACTATGTTTCTTTCGGCGGCAATAAAAGGTATGAAACAATGAGCAAATGAATCTTTTACAACAAGTGTATTTTTCTCTGTTTCTTCTTTTTTACTCTTTTCTATGACCGTCACAGGATTATTCCCTGAAAGGAAGTAGGAATACTTGTCTTTCTGCAACAGGTATTCAGGATCGTAAGGTTCATCAAATCTTTTAGTTACTATCCCTTTGTCATAGATCTCCATTCTGTATTTCGCTTTGTCATTTTCCAAATCAAATCTATGAATACTGTCCGGTCCTATTGTTGAAAGCAGTGCTTTTGAATAATTTGTTCCCAAAAAGTCCCGCGAAACTTCCTTTATTTCATAATCATCAAGTTCCACATCCCTGTCAGAAATGCTTTCGTATGCATAAAATGCTCCAAGAACAGTCCAGTGATGATCTGTCCTGTAATAAATATATTCGTCCGAATGCTCCTTGAGCTCATCTCTTACGTCCTCAAAAGGAATATCCACGCCCTTCTCTATTGCGTCGAAAGCGTTTTTCTCAGCATTCAAATAAAGATGCTCCGGAAGTTTATCATTTAAAACCTCTGAGGCAGTAGGAACCACCATGATCTTCATATCAATATCATTTTCTTCTGCAAATTTATTGATATAGGAAATATTCTTATCCAGCTGCTCCATATCGATATCTTCTAAAGCAAACAAATATCCATCTTCTCCAAAATACACAAGGCCATTATCTTTTTTGCCTAAAGCTTTTTCAGAAGTTGTTTTAAGGGACATTAATCCATCTCTTTCAGGAAACTGATCCTGAACATAAGCTTCAAAATCTTTGGAAAAACTGCCATCTGCCACTCTGTCTAAGGACAGCTCAGGCGACCCTGCAAGATGTCTGTTTTCACTCTCAGAAAAAACCTTATCCTCAAGAAACAGAGACACACCGAAGAAACCTGCAATGAACACAAGAAAAGCTACAGATACAAGAATATTGCTTACGCTTTTTTTATTTTTATTCTCATTCATATATTAATTCTCCCAAATCAGAATCTAAAATATAAAAACGGATTATATGTAGAAGCTGTTATAAAGGCAGTACATAGTATCAGGACAGCTATCATAAGTATACATTCTGCCATACCCTTTAATACGCCTCTGTTTTCCATAAGCTTTCCTGTTTTACTCATCATCTTAACCGGATATGATGTGGCACCTATACCGGCGATCAAAAACAAAATCAGATTTCCTGTAAGAAGATATATGGACATGCTGTCAGCAAATCCTGCTGATGTGAACCCTGTCATAGAGCCTAAGTACTGAATTATCTCTCCTGTATCTTCCAGGCTGAATATGACCCAGCTTACCATTACCAAAAGAATGGTGTATATGTGAGAAAATACAGCCGGGATCCTTTCAAGTAATTTGAGCAGGAATAACTTTTCCAGCACCAGGATAACTGCAAAGTACAACCCCCACAAAGCAAAATTCCAGCTTGCTCCGTGCCACAGTCCTGTCAGAAACCATACGATCACAATGTTAATTATCTGAACCCTTATACCCTTCCTGTTTCCGCCAAGAGGTATGTATACATACTCTCTGAACCAGGAACCTAAAGTAATATGCCATCTTCTCCAAAACTCTGTAATTGACTTTGACATGTACGGATGTCTGAAGTTTTCAGGAAATTCAAAACCGAACATCCTTCCAAGTCCTATAGCCATGTCAGAATAACCCGAAAAATCGAAATATATCTGAAGAGTAAATGCAGCTATACCTATCCAAGCGGTAAGAACCGGTGTTTGAGTAAGATCTCCTTTTGAAACACAGTCCCAGATAATTCCCATATTGTTTGCAATAAGGACTTTTTTTCCCAGACCTATAACAAATCTTCTTACACCGCTTCCAAACAGCTCCCAGTTATGTTCTCTTCTGTGCAGCTTGTCTTCTATAGTTTTTAATCTTACTATAGGACCTGCTATGAGTTGAGGGAATAAAGCAATGTAAGTTGCAAAATCTATCACATTTCTTTGGACCTTAACATCTCTTCTGTAAATATCTATGAGATACGACATGGCCTGGAATGTATAAAAAGATATGCCTATAGGGAGCGGCAGTTCAAAGTAAGCAAGTTCAAAAGAGAACATCCTGTTTACAGTGTCAATAAGAAAGTCCGCATATTTAAAGAACCCTAATATCAAAATGTTTACTGCAACCCCTGCTGCAAGGATCCATTTGTTCCGATCTTTATCTATCAAAATACCTGCGGCATAATTCAAGCCGATAGATATTATCATCAAAAATACATATACCGGTTCGCCCCAGGCATAGAAAAAAAGGCTCCCCGCAAGGAGGACCAGATTCCGTATCTTGCATGGAGCCAAATAATACGCGCCTATTATTACCGGCAAAAAATAAAACAGGAACGTTATACTGCTGAATACCATTTATGCTTTTACCTCTGTTAATTATTATTCAGATCATCAATATAGCTTTTTACTGCAACTTCCGCTTCTTCAGGATCGTCACATATTACCAGAATGACTGTATTATCTACCGCAAGTTTATAAGGAACAGCCAGCTTTGTAAGTTCTTCGGGAACATAATTTTCGAATCCTTCTATCTGACTTTCTATCCTGTCTTCATATGCAGTCATTACAGCTTCGATATCATCAGTTTTTATAACTGTGATTTCTTCTGCAGTTGCACCGGTGCTGAAATATGAACTTGCATCAATGACAAATCCCGGATCTATGCCATACACTTCAAAAAGTATATCGTTGTCTACAATATCCATATGATCTTTGAAAGTTACATTTTCTCTTATATGCTTTGCCAGATCCTGTGAATATATCTCATTGGAATCAGCCGCAGGAGGCGCTTCTTCACCGTTTCCGCATCCTGTCGTGGCAAAAATCATCATCATCACCAAAATCCCTATCAAAGCTTTTTTCATAACCAAACCACCTTTATAATTAAATCAATACGTTATTTGAGCCAGGTATTCTGCCCATTTTTTACAATATTCACTGTTAATATGCACACCGTCGGTAGTGGCATCCGGGTTCAACGCTCCATTTTCGTCAAGCAAAGGCACATCCGGATTAAGGTATTTAACACCATTTGCCTCAGCCATTTCAATGAGATTCACGTTATACCAATATATCTGGCTGTTATTCACGACTTTATCGGAGTCTGATTTCGTCTTTGTTACAGGGAAAATCAACTCCACATATATTTCAGCCTCTTCCTGAAGCGATTTTATTTCGTCTATAAGCTCTGTGTACTCTGACAAAAAGTCTCCTATATCGACCCAGCCCAATTCATTTATCCCCAGGCAAATATATATCTTGCTGTAATCTTTAGATGCCAAGACATTATATACCGACATCTGATGGCCGTTAAAATCCACGGTTTTTCCATCTACAACTTTATCTATAGTCATAGATTTTGCACAGAAGAAATCCGCATTTTCTATCCCGGCAAACATTTTAAGTCCCTCTGTTCTGGAATCTCCAATAAACAGTGCGCCGTCGAAAACAGTCTGCATATCCGCACTAGGATCAATAACAGGCAGATCAGCGGAATCATCCTGCTGCGCACTGTTTTCTACAGCAGGAGCTGGTCTCAAATCCTCATTTTCTCCTAAGGTGTCCTGATCACTGCACCTAGATACTAAAACCAAAGCCAGAATTATAATAAATAATATTAAAAAAACTGCCTTTGGCTTGAAAAACTTTTCTTTTACTTTGTAAATATTATCCCTTAGTCCCATCTTTGCTGCTCCCTTTTGACTCCGCTCCTTTCTACTGTGTATCGCACATTATACGCCCTTAAAATTATTTTTCAATAGGGTTTTTCATAAATTAATAATATTAAATTTTCTTTAATTTTTTTGTAAAAAAATAATGGGATAACCTTACAGATTATTCCATTATTTGTTATTTCTTATTATCTTTACTTTCCTCGCAGTTTCTCTAAAACTCGCAGGAACTCTTCGGGAAGCTCACTTGAAAACTCCATATACTCCCCTGTTCTTGGATGCTTAAATCCCAAAACTTTTGCATGAAGCATCTGACTTTCCGCTCCCATGACCTTTTTAGCAGGTCCGTATACGGCATCACCTACCAGAGGATGTTTTTTATATGCCATATGAACTCTTATCTGATGAGTCCTTCCGGTCTCAAGTCTGGCCTCTATGAAGGTATAAGCCCCAAAGCGTTCAAGGACTTTGTAATGAGTCACAGCTCTTTTCCCATCAGACACGACCGCCATCTTAAACCTGTTGTTTGGATTTCTTCCCAGCGGAGCATCCACAGTCCCCTCATCTTCCTTTATGTTGTCAAATACCACAGCATTATATACTCTGGTTATGGAATGGACTTTAAGCTGTTCTGCCAAAGAAATATGCGCGTTGTCATTTTTTGCTATCATTATAAGACCCGAAGTATCTTTATCTATCCTGTGAACTATGCCCGGGCGTATCACCCCGCCTATAGAAGACAGATCTTTGCAGTGATAGAGCAGTGCATTTACCATGGTTCCCTTTTCATTTCCCGGTGCAGGATGAACCACCATGCCTTTAGGTTTGTTTATGACAGCAAGATCTTCATCTTCGTATACTATATCCAAAGGTATATCTTCAGCCTCAACATCGAGATTTTCAGGTTCCGGTATCAATATTTCTAAAACATCTCCATTTTTGATTTTATACTTTTTAAGTTTTTCAGGCACTCCGTTTACGGATATCTGCCCCTGTTCCATAAGCTTCTGGATATACGTTCTGGATAAACTGTTATCCGTCACAGACGCCAGGTAAGCATCCATTCGCATCCCAGCATCTTCAGGTTCTACATTTATCAAAAATCTATCCATTACGGCTGCCTCTTTTCTTTTCATTTCTGTCTTCCAGAAATACACCGATAACCAAAACTATAGAACCTACCACCACACAGCAGTCGGCAAAGTTAAACACCGGATAATTTATGAGTGTGAAATCGAGAAAATCCACAACGTAACCCAGCCTTATCCTGTCGATCAGATTTCCTATGCCTCCACCTATAATAAATGCCAAGCTTAGAATGATCATTTTACTCAGCTTATTCATATTCTTAAAAAGCACCACGGCAGCTATAGCCATAACTACAGCTGTCACTATTATAAGAAAGGCCTGCTTATTCTGAAGTATGCTGAAAGCCGCTCCAAAATTCTGAATATAGGTAAAATGAAATACGCCTTCGATCAAGGGCAGAGACTGCCCGATTTCAAGCGTATTTACAACAATTGATTTAAGCGCCTGATCGATAGCTACAGATGCTGCTATTATGATCAATACTACGTATACCATTGTTTACTCCTGCAGTAATTTTTCAATGTCACTTACTGAACCAACAAATCTGTCAAGTTCCGAACCAAGCAGATTTTTAAATCTATCGTTAAAAATAGCGATCCTGTTTTTCATATCAGAGATCTCATCACTGTATTTCTGAGCTTCATCTCTTGCCTGCTTTATAATAAGCTCTGCTTCCATTTCGGCATTTTTTATCAGGACTGCAGCCTGCTTGTCTGCGCTTTCAGAAACCTCTTTCATGAGATTTGTTGTTGCGTCAAGTGTTTCTTTTATACTGTTTTCCACCTGTTTTTTTCTTTCAAGTTCGTCTTCCAGCTCACCCACACGAGCCTTAAGAGCTTTTACGTCCTGAAGCAGATTTTCATAGTCTACTGTTATAATGTCAAGAAAGCGATCTACTTCTTCCTCCTTGTATCCTCTGACACCTTTGGAAAATTCTTTGTTTTGAATATCAAGCGGCATTATCATGGTGATCCCTCCTAATAAATATGAATTCAACGATCTTTTCTTAATATACTATCATATACAAAATACTGTATATCATCCTGTACAGAAACGAAAGTATCAGAAGCGCAAGAACAGGAGAAAAATCCACCATCATCATCCTGCCCCCAAAAAATCTTGATATAAGATTTCTGCAAGGCGCCAGCATAGGTTCTGTCAACTGAAGTATCAGCGAATACCACTTGCTTCCATACGGATTTCTAATAAACCAGCTTCCGAAAGCTCTTATGAGTATAAGTGCCACCAGAATGTTGTAAAACCATCTCAACGCCAAAAAAAGTACTGTCATCCCCTATGATCTCCTATTATCCCTTTATCTAAAAAGATTAGCATTTGTAAGAGTTTTGAACTCTTCAATATTAGATGAAATATCTACATTGTCCGGTGCAAACACGAAAATATTGTTTGCAACTTTCTGAACGCTTCCGTCAAGTGCATATGTAGCACCGCTTACAAAATCAAAAATTCTCTTCGCTGTTTCTGTTTCAAGCTTTTCAAGATTGATGATAACAGGTTTTCTGTTTTTGAGATTGTCTGCGATCTTTGAACAGTCTTCGAATGTAGCAGGTTCGTTTACGATAAGTTTCATCTGCGGCTTCTGTTTGTATTCAACCACATTTGAATCTCTTGAACTGTCTTTGAGATAAGGATTAAGAGCAGGCCTTGCAGGTTCTTTATCTTTTTTCTTAACCTCTACAAACTCTTCATCCTCTTCCTCTTCGCTTTCAAATCCCATAAGATATTTAAACTTGTCCATTAATTTTTCGCTCATTGTTCTCCTCCATTTATATTAATTATAAAATTAAAAACAAACTAAATATTATAATTTCTTGCACCGAAAATTGCAGTGCCTACTCTTATCATGGTAGCCCCTTCTTCTATTGCCACAGCATAATCGCCGGACATACCCATTGAAAGATGCTCGAAGTCCATATTTTCGTCTTTAATATCTTTGTACTCATCAAAGAGTTCTTTTAATTCTTTGAAGTAAACACGAACATCTTCCGGATCTTCGGTAAAAGGTGCAATAGTCATAAGACCCTTTATTTTTATATTCTTGCAATTTGTCCTTACATCTTCAATAAGCTTTTTAGCACCGTCTATATCAGTGCCGAATTTCGACTCTTCTCCGGCAGCATTTACTTCAACGAGGACCTCCGCTATTAAACCATGGTCTTTTGCTCTCTTATCGATCTCTTCCGCCAGTTTAAGCTTGTCCACTGAATGGATCAGCGCAACTTTGTCAATAATATATTTTACTTTATTTGTCTGTAAATGTCCAATCATATGCCACTTTACATCACCCGGAACGTGGTCATATTTGTCCATGATCTCCTGTACCTTGTTTTCTCCTACATCAGTGATCCCCCATGCAACAGCTTCATTTACTTCATCAGCTGTTCTTGTCTTTGTAACACCGATAAGCAGCACTTCTTCTCTTTTTCTTCCGCATTTGTCACATGCCGCCTGGATCTGTTTTTCAAGCACATCTAAATTTTCATGAATCTTACTCAACTTTTTCGCCACCTTTATCTGAACTTTTTGCATTCTTTAATATTTCATCATACACATTGATAGTTTTTACCTGTGTTGTTACTTCGTCAACAGTTTCTGTAAATGTGCCATCAGCAACAATAGCATTTTCATCTATCAAAGATAATACTTTAACTCTTACAAATTCAAAATCACCGTTTATCTGTTTAACATATACACCCGGCTGACCATCTACCGTAACTATACTTTTCTGCTGTATAAACAAACCGGCCTGATCCACAGTGACAACTTCAGCTTTGACCTTTCTTGTATATGCCAATTTATCGAAGTATTCCTGCGTCCTCAGCACCACCATATAACGGTTTTCCTGATCATAAATATCATTGATAGTGGCTTTGATCTCTAAAGCATCATCTATGATCACACTTACTTTGTTGCCCTTAACATACTGATTCACATCTTCTTTATCTATCCAAAAGACCACGAACCACTCTTTATCGTCTACAGCTTTAAAAAGAGGATCTCCCGACACCACCTGATTTTTACCAAGTTCCTGATTTGAAAAACTGATGCTCTCCGCCTCTTCTTTCTTTATGTTAGGGATATTGTCCTCAGTAAAATATGATTCGTATCCATCAGCAGAATAGGATATCAAACCAGGCTGTTCTGATGTGTATACATCAGATCCTATCTTTGCAACCACCGTATATTTTCTCACATGAGTTCCTTCATTAATGGCATAGGAAACGGTACCTGATTTATTTGAATAAGTTATTTTTTCGTTCTTTACCAGGTAACACTCTACCTCATCCGAAACAAAAACACTGTCATATTCTGCAATATATGTTGAATTAAGAGCACCGCTTATACCCGGGATAAAATACAGCAGGGAAGTCAGCAGGCATACTGCAAGAAACCAAAGCACCGCTCTTAAAATAAACTTCTTTCTGTCTTTAGTTTTTTCTTTCATAGCACTAGTCCTTGTGATATTAATTGTCCCTAAGACATATACATAGTAATTTTAACATATTGGGCAAAAAATACAATGTTTTTATTGTGACAATATTATGTATGGAACATACATAAGCCGTACTGCTGTCAGCGGTACGGCCATTTAATTTTTAATTCTAACTTTATATTATAATACAAATAAAATACTCTTTTCCGTCATCGGCGATCTTCTGCACGGATTTCTGGACTTTGAACCTGAGATTGTCAGGAACATTTCCTGATTTTGCCTTTATCTGTTCTGCTACAGTTTCGTACAGAGTCTTGCCGAAAAGATTGGTCTCCCACACCTTTTCAGGCTCATTTTCATAATTGGCCATGAGCTGATCTATAAGATCCTGAGACTGAGCTTCGCTACCTATAATAGGCGCCACCTCAGTTGTAAGTCCTACTTTTATCATATGAAGCGATGGCGCATTTGCCTTTATCCTTACTCCATATTTGCTGCCCTGTTTGAATATTTCCGGTTCTTCCAGTGTCATCTCATCAAGCCTTGGCTGTACTATTCCGTAGCCCATTGATTCTACCTGCATCATTGCAGTTTTCATCTTGTCGTATTCCCTCTTATCCGCTGATATCTCCCTCATCACTTCGAAGAAATCTCTGTCGTTTCTGACATCATAATCTATGATATCGCTTAATACTTTGTAGAACAGCCCATTGACAAGATCCATATCTATAGCTGCTCTGCCGTCTCCAAGCATTATCTCCTCTACTGATGATCTTCTGACTACTGTACCGTCTTCCAGTTCTCTTACTCTATCCTGAATGTCTCTGATATTCGATATATTCTGTCCCCATTCTCTGACAGCAGATGAGATATGAGCCTTTATCCAGTGATCCTTGTCAAGTCCTCCCACAAAGCCAGGAAGAGTAAACGTAACGGAAGAAACCGGGAATTCGTAAAGCACTGCTTCAAGAAGAGAATTCAAGACATCAAGGCTCATTTTCGCACAGTTTACAGCCATTACAGGCACTCCGTATTCTTTTTCAAGTTCTTTTTTACATTCTATAGCCCTTTCCGAATCCGGCAGTATAGAATTCATTATCACGAGGAAAGGCTTGTTAAGCTCTTTCAGCTCCCTTATAACTCTTGCTTCAGCTTTTTTGTAGTTTTCTCTCGGTATTTCAGATATGGAACCATCCGTAGTAATTACCAGGCCTATAGTTGAATGATCTGCAATGACTTTTCTTGTGCCTATTTCAGCAGCTTCTTCAAAAGGTATTGCCTCAGCTGCCCAAGGTGTGCTCACCATTCTGGGGACTCCCTCTTCAGAATGTCCCAGAGCCCCATCCACCATATAACCTACACAGTCTATCAATCTCACCTGACAGCTCACATCTCCCGCCAGATCAAGTTTTACAGCCTCTGCAGGCACAAATTTAGGCTCTGTGGTCATTATGGTCTTTCCCCCGCCGCTTTGGGGAAGTTCATCCTTTACACGTTCTCTAACGTATGTGTTTTCTATATTGGGAACCACCAGAAGATCCATAAATCTTTTGATAAATGTGGACTTGCCGGTCCTTACCGGTCCTACCACGCCTATGTAGATATTGCCCTGCGTTCTTTCAGATATGTTTTCATATATGTTTAAATTTTCCAAAACAAACCCTCCCCCATATAAGTCAATACATTATATTAGAGAGGTTGACCTTTTATACGTATTTTTTATTCAGATGTTATTCTGCGCATAAAGCCTTCAGTTGATTCATCTGCACTTCTGTTGTACCTGTTCAAGCGGTACAGACAGCTTTCATCGCCTTTACTGATCATATTGCCTTTTTCTATGCATGTCAGCGAAACTTTAAATCCAAGATCCTCCAAAACAGGATAGGTTTCCTGAGATACAAGCCCGAAGGGATATGTGTAACAGGCAGCCGTCACACCCGCTTTTTCTTCCAGCATTATCTGCATTTTTGAAGTATCTGATGCAAAACCGGTTATATATTCACAGAAACCCTCCTCCTGCATCCTCGTACTTCCTTTGCGATTTCCCAGGCCGTGAAGATCATAGGAATGATTCTGGATCTCTGCAAAAGGATACTTGGCAAATTCAGCCAGTTCATTCCAATCCATATATGGATACCCACTGTCACAGTAACTGCCTACTACAGAGTAAACTCCTTTCGCTTCATATTTCTCCATTACTTTATACGCTGTGTTCATATTGTTTTTCATCCCATCGTCAAAAGTTATCATTACGGGTTTTTTAGGCAGTGCTTTACCTGTATAAACGTAATTTATAATATCTTCTATAAATACAGTTTCATACCCGTGATCCTTCAGCCATATCATATCCTGCTCAAAAGTTTCAGCATGTATCACATAATCCCCGACCTCACCTTTCTCCACAACGCTGTGATACATTATGACAGGGAGGAAAACAGAATGTTCAGATACTCCTCCGGTAGTTTTTCCTTCATTAAAAAAAATATGACCGACAGTCATGCTGCCGGCCGCAATACACAATATCAGGAAAAGCGTCAGTTTGCGCCTGAGCCTTCCATATCTCTGTTTCATTACCGCATCACCCTTATCAAAGTATGCAGTATGATAAACAATGATTACATTTGTTCTATTTCATGTTTCTTCTGTCTTGTCATAAGGATATTGAATCCATCCTTAGGATCCATACCTTCATTAAGAACTTTATATATGTTTTCAACTATAGGCATTTCCACTCCGTGCTTCTGTGCAAGACCGTAGGCTGCATTGCAGGTAAACACGCCCTCTACTATCATACCTATATTTTCAACAGCTTTCTCAGGATCTACACCTTCGCCTATCATTATACCGCATCTTCTGTTTCTGCTGTGCATACTTGTACAGGTAACTATAAGATCACCTATACCGGACAATCCCGCAAATGTGGTATCTCTTGCACCCATTGCAACCCCAAGTCTTCTTATTTCTGCCAGACCTCTCGTAATAAGCGCAGCTTTTGCATTGTCTCCGTTTCCAAGACCGTCACAGATCCCTGCGCCCAAAGCAATGATGTTCTTCAATGCTCCTCCAAGTTCAACTCCAACAACATCGTCATTGGTATAAACTCTCATAACATTGCTCATAAGCATATCCTGAACAAATTCAGCAGCTTCTCTGTCTTTAGATGCAGCCACCAGTGTTGTCGGCATTCCTTTGCATACCTCTTCTGCATGAGAAGGACCGGATACAACAACATATCTGTGATCAGGAATGAATTCTTCAGCTATCTCCGATAAAAGACATAATGTATTCTGTTCAATACCTTTCGCTACATTTACAACTATCTTATCCTTTGCAATAAGATGCGCTGCACTTTTGATGGCTGATCTGAAAAACTGTGCAGGCACCGCAAATAAGATAACATCACTTCCGGCTATTGCATCCTCTTGATTTTCCTTTATATTTAGAGTCTCAGGGAATTTAGTGCCCGGGAGAAATTTAGAGTTTTCTCTGTCTCTCATCATATTGCCGATATGTTCTTTGTCGATATCCCACAGATCAACATTAAGTCCCTTGGAACTAAGGCTTATAGCAATGGCTGTTCCCCAGCTTCCTCCGCCCAAAACGGTTATCTTTCCATTCATTTTTCTACCTCTATTTTTTCAGACTGAATTTAGGCTCAGTGCCGGACAACAGTCTTTTTATATTACCCCTGTGCTTGACCCAAATTATAACAGTGATTATCAAAGCCCAAGCTATGACAAAAATATCATATCCCATTACTGCCACAGTTACCGTAAAGATAAGAACACCCAAAAGAGAACCTAAAGATATCCTTCTGCTTACAGCCATTATTATAACTGCAGCTATTACAGCAACAAGAGCCGCCTTAGGAACAGCAACTATACAAAGGCCCAAAGTCGTTGCAACTCCCTTACCGCCTTTAAATCCATAATATATCGGGAAAATATGTCCCAGCACCGCGGCGAGACCGCAGGCAAGACCTGCCTCATATGAACTGAAAATAAGATATCCTGCCAGATAACAAACGATACCTTTTAATATGTCCAAAAGCAGTGTTGCTCCCGCCATCTTTTTGCCGTAATTCCTCAGCACATTTGTGGTGCCGGCATTTCCGCTGCCCAAAGTCCTGATATCTACACCATATTTTGCTTTGCAAAGAACTATTGCCGGGGAAAGGCTCCCTATGAAATAGCTCGCTATTACTACGATTATTTTAAATACGATCATTTTATACTACCATCCGTTATTAATCAATATTATTAGCATCTTCACCCTTAGCTCTATATACAAATTTTATAGAAGTGCCGTCGAATCCAAAACCTTCTCTTATCTTGTTTTCGAGATATCTTGCATATGAGAAATGCATTAATTCTCTGTCGTTGATTTTAAATGAGAAGAGCGGAGGTTTTACCGCCACCTGAGTCGCATAGTAGATCTTCAGTTTTTTGCCTTTGTCTGAAGGCGGCTGATTCATAAGGATAGCATCGGATATAAGTGTATTGAGAACACCGGTAGGAACTCTCTTTGAACATTCACTTTCAATACCAATGACCATGTCCATGATTTTATTAACTCTCTGCCCCGTAAGAACGGAGATGAACAGTACCGGAGCATAATTGAGATATACCAGCTCTTTTCTGATATTCTTAGTATACTCTTTCATCGTATTGGTTTCTTTTTCTATAAGATCCCATTTGTTTACTACGATCATAACGCCTTTTCCGGCTTCATGTGCCAATCCGGCTATCTTTTTGTCCTGTTCAGTGACCCCTTCCTTAGCATCTATCATAAGAATGCAGACATCAGATCTTTCTATAGCTGCAACAGCTCTTACAACACTGTATTTTTCAATATTTTCGTTGATTTTGCTCCTTCTTCTGATACCTGCAGTATCAATAAGAGTGAAGTTCATGCCCTGATACTCAAAAGGCGAGTCTATAGAATCACGGGTAGTTCCCGCAATATCACTTACTATAACTCGGTCTTCTCCCAAAAGCTTGTTTACCAGAGATGATTTACCTACATTTGGTTTACCTATTACAGCCACTTTTATAGAATCGTCATCTTCCTGCTCTCCTCCAAGCTCTCTGATGCCATCAACTATCTCATCAAGGAGATCCCCGAGCCCCAGCATATTTGCTGAAGAAATAGGATAAGGAACACCTAATCCCAGCTCATAGAAATCATAAAAATCATCATTTGGTTTGCCGTTATCTATTTTATTCACAGCAAGAACTACTTTTTTGCCAGTCCTGTAAAGCATATTTGCAACTTCCCTGTCAGCAGAAGTAAGCCCTTCTTTTCCGTCAACCATAAAAAGGATAACGTTGGACATTTCCATAGCGATCTGAGCCTGTTCTCTCATCTGAGATAAGATAACATCTGCAGTTGACGGTTCGATACCGCCAGTGTCGATAAGAGCAAAATGTACTCCCTGCCATTCAGCTTCCGCATATATCCTGTCTCTTGTTACACCCGGAGTGTCTTCAACTATAGACACTCGTCTGCCTATTATTCTGTTAAAAAACGTGGATTTGCCTACATTAGGTCTTCCAACTACAGCTACTATCGGCTTACTCACCAGCTTTCCCTCCCATCAAAAAGGGCATCGGCAAACGCTGCCGGCTCGAAAGGCTGCATATCTTCTACGCCTTCGCCTACCCCAATGTATTTTACAGGGATATCGAATTCATCGGAAATTGATATAACTATGCCGCCCTTAGCCGTTCCGTCAAGCTTTGTAAGAACTATTCCTGTGATATCAGCTATTTCTTTGAATTCTTTCACCTGAGATTTACCATTCTGTCCTGTTGCTCCATCGATAACGAGCAGTGTTTCTTTGTGAGCTTCAGGGAATTCTCGGTCTATGATTTTATTCATCTTATTAAGTTCTGTCATAAGATTTTTCTTATTATGAAGTCTTCCTGCAGTGTCACAGATTATAACATCAGTGCCTCTTGCTTTTGCAGACTGTACGCCGTCAAAAATAACTGCAGCAGGGTCTGAACCTTCTTTATGTTTGATAACATTGACACCTATGCGTTCTCCCCAAACCTGAAGCTGTTCCGCAGCCGCAGCTCTGAAAGTATCTGCAGCAACCAGCTGAACGCTCTTGCCTTCTTTTTTAAGGCCGTTTGCAATTTTCGCAATAGATGTAGTTTTGCCTACACCGTTAACGCCTATTACCATTACGACAAGCGGATACTCCTGAGAAAGCTTGTGTGCATCTTCGCCTTTATTAAGTATATCTGCGGTAATACTTTTAACTTCTTTCTTCACACTTTCCACGTCGTCTATTTTGTTCTTTTTAACAGATTCCTTTAATCTGTCACTTATTTTCATGGCAGTATCCATACCAACATCAGACATGATAAGTATATCTTCCAGTTCTTCAAGGAACTGATCGTCTACTTTTGTATAGGTATTGAATGCATCTTCAAATGCAGCCACCATATTTTCTTTTGTTCTTTTAAGCCCCTCACTGAGCTTTTTAAAAAATGACATACACTCCCGCCTTTCTGTTAATTCTTATCTTCATTTAGTTTTAACGATATTACTTTAGAAATGCCTTTTTCCGGCATAGTAATACCGTACATTACATCTGCCTTTTCCATAGTGGCTTTCTGATGAGTTACTACCACAAACTGTATTTCATGGAAATTTTTAATATAATCCACAAAACGTCCTATATTTACATCGTCCAGAGCCGCCTCCACTTCGTCAAGGATACAAAACGGAGTAGGTCTTACCTTCAATATAGAACATAAAAGAGCTATTGCTGTGAGAGATTTCTCTCCACCGGACAGCAGATTTATATTCTGCAGCTTCTTTCCCGGAGGCTGAGCTATTATGTCGATAGCAGACTCCAGGATATTGTCTTCATCCTCAAGCTTTAACTCAGCTCGTCCACCGCCAAAGAGTTCTGCAAAAGTATGAGTAAACTGCTCTGAGATTTCTTTAAAGCTCTTTATAAAGCCTGCATTTATCCTCTTATCCATATCTTTTATTATTCCATTTAAAGATTCTATTGCAGAGGACAGATCTTCTCTCTGCTCAGTTAAAAATCCATATCTCTGAGAGACCTGTTTATACTCTTCGATAGATCCTATATTTACTGGCTCCAGTTCAGTCATTCTATTTTTTATCTCTCTGGATTCTCTTGCCGCAGTACTTACCGCAAAATCTTCCTGCATAACAGCCTGGGCCTCAATGAAAGTAATACTGAACGCGTCCCAAAGCCTGTCTTTAACAGCATCAAGCTGTGATTCACCTTTGGTCACCTTTATTTCTATATCATGTCTTCTGGCGATATTGTCATCTATAAGCTTGTCCAGTTCTTTGCTTCTCAACTGCATTTCCTGCTGTTTTTCAAGAAAAAGTTCCTTCTCTTCTTTTATTCTGTCAGCCTCGATATTTCTCTTATCGTAGCTTTCCTTAGCGGCTTTCAGCAGTATTTTATCTTCATCTATTTTATTGTCCGCAGCCTCTTTTTCAGACACGAACTGTGCCTTTTCTTTCTCTTTAGATTCAAGAACTTCTGACAGTCTCTGAACTTCAAATCGGCTTCTTCTTATACTTTCCTGATTATGCCTGATATCGCTTGCTATACCGGAAACTCTTATTTTGAGACTGCTTATCTCCTCAAGCTTTTCATCCGCAAAAGCTTTAGCCGTCTCGTAAGCTTTTACCTCGTCATCCATAAAACCTTCGCTGGCTGTTATTTCGGATAATTTTTGATCTATGCTTTCCTGTATATCAGCGATCATTTTTTCTGTTTCATAAATTTCAGAATCAATGTCCGAAGTTTCTTTTTCCCATCTGGAAATATTATCTTTCAACGCATTTCCTCTATTAACAACAGCATCACTGCTGCTCTTTAATGACATTAATTCGTTCTCAGAATCTCTGATGTCAAGTAATGCTTTTTCTGTTTTAAGAGACAGTTCTTCTGCCTGTTTTGATATAAAAGAAGCCTGTTCCTCTGCATCATCAAGATCAGCGGACAGTTTTTCTATATTCATACCTAAGGCTTTGATATCATTTTTCCTTTCAAACAGATTAGGACCGCTGTTTTTTATCCTTCCTCCTGTTATTGCTCCGCTTGGATTTATATCATCTCCATCAAGTGTTACAAATCTCACCCCGGAAGGATATGCCTTAGACAGCTTCACAGCATTTTCTAAAGTATCAGCGATAACGATCCTGCCCAAAAGGTATTCCATAATTTTCTCATATTTAGGTTCATACTGAACTCTTTCCACAGCAAAACCCAGAAACCCTTTCTCATCTCTAAGTTTCCGGTACTCGTTGCTCTTAGACGCATTTTTGCCGCCTCTAATACTGTTTACAGGCAAAAATGTTGCTCTGCCTGCTCTTTCATTTTTAAGAACATTTATACATTCAGCAGCACATCTTTCATCGTCACAGATGATATTCTGCATAGCCGCACCCAAAGCAGTCTGAAGTGCAGTTTCGAGCCCCTTTGGAACGTCAATAAGATCCGCCGCAGCTCCATGTACACCTTTAAGCCTGTGCCTGTTACCCATTATAAATCTTACTGCATGGCCGTAGCCTTCAAATGAATTTTCAAATCCAAGCAGAAGATCTCTCTTTGTAACAGCCTTATGAATGTCGTTTTCTATTTCTTCTTTCTTCTTAAATATATCCTTCTGTTTCGCAAGAACATCCTCTTTTTCCTCCAAGTCCTTCTCCATTTCTCGGTTTTTGCGGACTATAGTTTCCTTAAGTCTTGCGATCTCATTTTCATTGTCCTTTGCCTGTGATAAAAGATCCTCTATAGCAGATCTCGCATCAGAAATATCTTCATTTATCTTTATTTTTCGCTTCATCAGTCCGTCTGTCAAAGACTTCAGTCCCAAGATCTCTGTTTTTCCCACACTGATGCCGCTGTGAAGCTGGAAAACCTGACTTTTTTTCTTCTCTATATGTTCCTGTTTTGCCGCCGCATCCGCTGCAGCTTTCATATATTCGGATTCTTTTTCTTCCGACTGCCTCTTTATTTCTTCTTCTTTTTTCTCAAGCTGCTCCGCTCTTTCTATCATTGATTCCAACACTGCGGATTCTTCAGAAAACCTCAGTTTATCTTTAAGAAGCTCGCCGGAAATTCTGTTGATGTCCCTTTCATATGAAGCAAGTTTTTCTTCTGATACTTCAATACCTCTGTTAAGGGAATTTATTTCCTCGAGCTGCTCCATAAGGCGATTTCTTATATCTTCCAAAAGCCTGTCCAAATTTGAGATCTTTTCTTTGATCTTTTCAAGATCATCTGAACAGCTTTCTTTCTCAGACTCATATTCGAGAAAGACCTTCTGTGCCTCCAAAAGATCCTCCTGTAAAGCCTTGATCCTTTCTTCTATGGATGCAGCCTGTCTGACCGCTAAATTGATTTCAATATTCTTGTACTTTTCCTTTAACACAAGATACTCTTCAGCTTTTACACTGTCATCTCTGAGCCCGTCTATTCTGCTTTCTATTTCAAGGATTATATCGTTGACTCTGTTAAGGTTTACGCCTGCATGACTGAGTTTCTTCTCTGCTTCGTTTTTTCTTGTTCTGTATTTTGATATACCTGCAGCCGCCTCGAAAAGCTCTCTTCTTCCTTCTGCACGGTTATTCACGATCTCAGATATTTTTCCCTGTCCTATGATAGAATACCCTTCAACACCCATACCGGTGTCAACGATAAGCTCTTTTATATCTCTGAGCCTGCATGTCCTGCCGTTTATAAGGTAGTCGCTTTCTCCCGAACGGTACATCTTTCTGGTTATGGCAACTTCATTGTATTCTATTGGAAGTATCCCGTCTTTATTGTCGATAACAAGTGTTACTTCCGCAATTCCACGAGCCTTTCGTCTCTCTGTCCCTGCGAAAATAACCTCATCCATTTTTCCTCCACGCAAAGTTTTAGGGCTCTGTTCTCCCAAAACCCATCTTATGGCATCAGCTATATTACTTTTTCCGCTTCCGTTTGGTCCTACTATACATGTCATGCCATCCATGAACTCAAGGCTTACCTGTTCGGCAAAGGACTTGAATCCATGCATTTCCAGTCTTTTAAAATACAATTTTCTTATTCTCCGATTTCATATACTAATTGAGCAGCTTTCTGTTCTGCTTCTTTTTTACTTTTCCCGCTTCCTTTTCCGAGAACTTTTCCATTTATAACAAGATCTATATAGAATGTCTTGTTGTGATCAGGTCCTTCTTCTTTCGTTACAATGTAGTTGATGGATACTTCTCCCATTGCTTGATATTTTTCCTGTACAAGAGATTTGTAATCTTTATTAAGCTGCCCTCCCGAAGCTTTATCTATCACGTCTTCAAGGATATAAAGGGCTGTTTTTTTAGCTTCTTCCCATCCTCCGTCTATAAACACAGCACCTATAACAGCTTCAACGGAATCCGCCACCATAGAAGGTCTCTCTCTTCCTCCGTTGTTTTCCTCACCTTTTCCGAGGATAAGATACTCTCCGATCCCCAGTTTTTTACCGCATAAACACAAAGAAGCTTCGCACACTATGACAGCTCTTTCTTTTGTAAGAGTTCCTTCTTCTACTTCTCCGTATTTATTATATAAATGATCGCTTATCACTGCATCCAGGATGGCATCTCCCAGATATTCGAGCCTTTCATTATTTTTCGAATATCTGAGCTTATTCTCATTCACATATGAACTGTGGGTCAAAGCAGTGATCAGCAGTTCTTTATCCTTGAAATCATATCCGATCTTTTCACACAATTCACAGATCATACTATCACTTAACAAGATATCACCTCCACGATCTACAGTTCTTCTTCATCTTCAGCGGCTTCCGCTATGCTCATGATCTGATCATGGATAGTCTTTACTACATTGTTTTCAACATATGCCTTTGATTTTAATATGGTGTTCTTTACTGCATTCCCATTGGATGAGCCATGCATTTTGAGCACCGCGCCTCTTACTCCCAGGAATGGAGCTCCGCCGTATTCCGAATAATCAAACATACCCTTGAGTTCTCTAAGCTTGTCCTTAACAAGGGCCGCACCGACTTTAGTGGTCAATCCTGATGAAAGCTTATCTTTAAGTATATGCATAAATCCCATTGCCAGGCCTTCAGTATACTTGATAATAATATTTCCGGTAAATCCATCGCAAACGAGTACATCTACAGGAGATTCAGGGATCTCTCTTGATTCCACATTCCCTCTAAAATTAAGATCGCTCTGTGAAAGAAGTTCATAAGCAGCCTTAGTCACTGTATTGCCTTTAGACTCTTCTGTACCGATGTTGACTAAACCCACGACCGGATCTTCAACTCCCATGACCTTGTTCATATATACACTTCCCATTACACCAAACTCAAGAAGATTGTTTGGCTTGCATTCAGCGTTCGCTCCCGAATCCATCAGGAAGAGAGGTTTCCCACCAACCATAGGCGGGAGTATCGTTGCAAGAGCCGGTCTGTCTATACCTCTGATCCTTCCAAGTATCAGTGTGCTTCCTGACAGCAGTGCTCCGGTATTTCCTGCTGAAATAAACACATCGATCTTTTCATCTTTAAGATAATTAAGACCTACCACCATAGATGAATCTGTCTTTCTTCTTATAGCCTTTACTGGAGTGTCATGATTTGTTATTACTTCAGAAGCATGAATAACTGTGATTTTTTCATCAGGGTATTTGTATTTTCCCAGCTCTGCTTTGATAATGCTTTCGTCTCCAAAAATATATACGACATCTTCATTTGAAAGCCTCTTCACAGCCTCCACAGCACCCTTTACGATCTCCTGAGGGGCATTGTCGCCGCCCATTCCGTCTAATCCTATTTTTATCATTACTGTGATTCCTCCGTTCACAAAAATTGTATTTCTATGTATTATTTATCATTTTATTATATTAAACTTTCTTCGGCGGGTCAACAAAATCTAAATTTCTTCGATCTTGTGAATGGACACTTCTCTTGCTATCCCGGTTAAAAATCTGTCTTCATCTACCTTTTTTCTGTACTCCCTGCTTTGTATCCTGCCCGATACTCTTATTTTTGTGCCTACATCAAGCAGTCTTGCATATTTCGCATTTCTGCTCCAGGCTATACATGGTATATAATCTGATTTTCCATACATTCTGTTTACCGCTATCATAAGATCTGTTATTTCTCTTCCCTTAGGCGATATTCGGTAGAAAGGTTCTCTGCAAATGTAACCTTCAATAAATACATAATTCTCATCAAATTCAAATTCCGTTTCTTCAATGATCTCCAATTCTCTTACAAATACAGTAATTAAAAGCCTGTTCTTACCTTCCGTAAATCGATTGTATGTTCTTATCTGACCTTCTACGCATATATAATCTCCTGTGCTGAGTTTATTTGTTCCCAAAAGTCTTCCTGAAACTGTTACCGGAATAATATCCTTGTATCCGCTGGTCCTCATAATGCTCATATCAAATTCAACAAAATCCTCCCCATATACTTTATGGCTGAATCTGACCTCTGAAACTATCGTACCCTTTAAAGTTATTTTGTTGTAAACATCTTCAATGCCGGACATTCTGTGCTCCCCCATATTATATATTTCTATTGATCGGCTTCAGGAAACTGTCTTCCAGTATGATCTATGTAATAATCCTCTTTAAGGATAAGATCCCCTACTGCCACTATCTTATATCCATCCTCTGTGAGTTTTTCCAGTATCTGCGGCAGATATTGGCAGACATACTGAGCGTTATTGTGGAACAGTACTATAGATCCGTTCCTGACATTTCTAACAACTCTTTCTACTATCTGATCTTGAGAGATATCCTTCCAATCCAGACTGTCTACATCCCACTGTATCACTTTATAACCTTTTTCCTCGGCAATACTCATAAGCTGATTATCATAAGCCCCGTAAGGCGGTCTGAAAAGCATGGGTATGACTCCTGCAGTTTCTTTTATTTTTTCTGATGTCTCATCGAATTCATGTTCTATCTGCCCCCTATCACAAGCAGTAAGGTCAGGATGAGTGGCCGAATGACTGCCTATCTCATTTCCTGCTTCAGCTATGGCTTTAACATCTTCCGGATATTCATCTATCCAGAAGCCCACAAGAAAAAAAGTGGCTCTCGCATCATATTCATCTAGTATCTTTAAGATGTCATCTGTGTATTCATTTCCCCAGGCGGCATCAAAACTTATGGCTACGACCTTTTCATCCGTTTCCACAGAATATATGGGAAGTATCCTTTCTTCTGTATTTATCAGCGCCGTTATCCTGCCGTCTATTGCTGCGTAATATACTGCACACAGCATGCTTATCACAGCAATCGTCAGCATCACCGTAAGTATCCTTTTGGTCTTACTGCTTCCAGTCATTTTTCTCCTCCATGTCAAGTTTCCACACAAAAAAATATGCCCCGAAGGGCATATTGAGAACAGTTTTATTATTTTTATCATTTGCTTTTACGAGCCGGTATCTTATCCTGCTCCACTTCTTTCGGTGCAAGAGAGATGATAAATACGGTAGATACGATAAATGCAGCTCCGATCCAGTCTATCAGCCCGAAAGCTATATTGAACCATATTATACCTATTATAGCAGCAGTCAAAGGTTCTACGCAGGCATACAGTACAGCTTTGTTAGATCCTATTATCCTTATGCCGTCCAAGTAAAGGAAGAAGGACATTATCGTTCCGAAAACAACCACACCCGAGGCCGCCAGAAAAGTTCCTAAATCGAAGGTTCCTCCCTGAAGATCCCAAGGCTGTCTGACGAACAGCATCACTATTCCTCCCAAAAACATCCCCCAGCCGTTAGTCATAAGGGTACCCCATTTTTTCAGCATTCTTCTTGGAAAAATAGAATAAAATGCCATAAGAGCTGCAGAAAGAAGCCCCCAGGCCAAAGCCAGTTTTGAAATCACAAAGTTATTTATATCTCCATGGGTGGACAGGATAAATATACCTATTACAGCAAAAATAACAGATATGGTTTCAAATTTATTTGGAAGTTTAAGGGATCTAAGGGCTACCCACAAAACTATTATGACCGATCCTGTATACTGAACGATCGTCCCTGTAGCCGCATTTGAATACTGAATAGAAAGAAAGTAAGTGACCTGAACCCCGGCCATTCCAAGTATGCCGTACAATAATATTTCAAAAATCTCTTTCTTATCTTTCCAAATGTCAAATATAGCTTTGCCCTGCTTTGCAAAACATAAAATCAGCATTATAAAACCGGCAGAAATGAGTCTGGTAGATGTTAACCAGACTGCATCCAAGCCCTTATACTCAAATATATACTGTCCAAAAGTTCCTGAAAGTGCCCAGCATACTCCTCCCAAAGCCGAGAATATGGCACCTTTTGCATATGTATCTTTCAGCATTTTTCTCCCCTGTTTATTTAATGTAGCTTAATGATTATATCACATTTTTCGCCGTTAAAAGAATAATTATCTATCATATTCATACACTTTTACCCGGAGGTAAAGATAATGTTAGAAAAATCAGGCACACTTACGGTACATGTATCAGAATCAGAGAATGCAGTTCCTATAAAAGGAGCTTTGGTGACAGTTACTAAAGACAACGGCGG
>JAFQKJ010000002.1 GCA_017397005.1 Bacillota bacterium | reverse complement strand
AATAACGGCATAATCAATCAGTTTTTCGGACTTCTTGGTCTGGGACCTTTTGAGTTGATAAACACTCAGGGAGCAGTTGTCCTGGGTATGGTTTATAACTATATCCCGTTTATGATACTGCCTCTTCATTCGGTAATGTCAAAAATCGGAAATGATGTAATAGAAGCGGCGCAGGATCTTGGAGCAAGTCCGGTCAATGTATTATCTGAGGTAGTAATACCTCTCAGCATGCCGGGCATAAAGACCGGGATAATCATGGTATTTGTCCCGGCGGTAAGTACATTTATTATTTCACAGATGCTTGGCGGAGGAGGAAACCAGCTCATCGGTGATATCATCGAGCTGCAGTTCCTTGGAAATGCCTATAATCCAAACCTTGGATCTGCTATATCACTTGTACTTATGGTATTGGTATTAATGGTAATGAGCGTATCAGGATTCCTGAGCGATGACAATTTGGAGGAAAGAGTACTATGAGAGCGTTTGCAAGAACATATCTGGGCGTTTTCATGGCCTTCCTGTATGCGCCTATTATCGTATTGATAGTTTTTTCATTTAATGAATCTAAAGGAAGAACTTTTACCGGTTTTACCGGGAAATGGTATGTGCAGCTGTTCAGCGATGCAGCTGTTATGGATGCCTTGTTCACCACACTTGTGGTAGCCTTTGTATCTTCTGCTGTGGCTACTGTGATGGGAACTGCGGCAGCTATAGGTTTGAACAATATGGAAGGGAAATTAAAGTCCGGTATAATGGGCATGACCTACCTTCCTATCATCAATCCTGAGATCATCACAGGGGTTTCCTTTATGCTTCTCTTCGTAGTTGCAAAGGATTTTCTGGGTGGTCTTGGTATTCCGTTCCAGTTTGGATGGGCTACTCTTATAATTGCGCACATAACCTTTAATGTGCCGTATGTAATACTGAATGTACTGCCGAAGCTAAGGCAGATGGACGGGTCTCTTGTTGATGCCGCCATGGATCTGGGCTGTAATCACTGGCAGGCATTTACTAAAGTTGTTATACACGAGATAAAGCCTGGCATTATTGCCGGATTTATAATGGCTCTTACATTCTCAATGGATGACTTCGTGGTTTCATATTTCACAACAGGAGCTAAACACCAGACTCTGTCGGTACTGATTTACTCTATGACTAAGAAGAGAGTCAGTCCGGAGATCAATGCATTGTCAACTATAATATTTGTTGTTGTGTTAGGTATACTGATCACGGTAAATCTGGTGGAAAGAAGGAATATAAACCGAGCGAAGAAGGCTCAGTTAGAGCGAAAAAGAGAAGGAGGGTCGTTCCGATGAAGAAAGTATTAGCGGTCTTGCTATCTTTAATGATACTGGCAGCGAGCTTTTCTGTTGTGTGCTTTGCGGTTCCTGAAGGGGACGAAGGCTACGATATGGAATACTACAGCAGATTTCACGGGCAGGACGTTGAGATCAACGTATACAACTGGGGGGAATATATTTCCGACGGTGAAGATGACTTGATGGATATCAATGCGGAATTTACAGAACTCACAGATATTGAGGTAAATTACCTGAACTATGAAACAAATGAAGCCATGTATGCAAAGCTCAAGAGCGGTGCTAATAATTATGACGTGATTTTCCCGTCAGACTACATGGTATCAAGACTTATTCAGGAAGGTCTGGTACAGGAGATCGATTTCGACAACGTTCCTAATTTTAAATATATAGATGAAACTTTCGTGAATCCTATATATGATCCGCAGCAGAAGTATTCTGTGCCTTATGCATGGAACAGAGTGGGTATCATATACAATAAGGAAAAAGTGGGATATGAAGTTGACAGCTGGGATGTTCTCTGGGATCCGGCTTTTGACGGACAGATCCTTATGTTTAAAAATTCAAGAGATGCTTTTGGTGTAGCTCAGATGGCTCTCGGATATGATATAAACACTGAAGACATGGGTGAACTGGATGAGGCGGCGACTCTTTTAAAAGTTCAAAAGCCTTTAGTTCAGGCCTATGTAATGGACCAGGTATTCGATAAAATGCAGAACAACGAGGCTGCGATAGCAACATATTACGTCGGGGATTATTATATAATGTCAGAAGTCAATGAAGACTTGGCAGTATTTATCCCTGATGCGACGAATCTGTTTGTAGATGCTATTTGTATCCCGTCTGATGCTCAGAACAAGGAAGCTGCAGAAATGTATATAAACTTCCTGAACGAGCCTCAGGTCGCAGCGGACAACATGGAATACATCTGCTATTCTACACCTAATACAGCAGCCAGAGAGCTGCTTCCGGATGAAGTGAAGAACAACCCGGATCTTTATCCGACTGCGGAGGACCTTGCAAACGATACCGCATATATAAATTTATCAAATTCAGCTAATTTATACATGGACAGCTTATGGACCGAAATACTTGCCAGCGAAGAAGACTATAACAGCTGGTTTATGCCTGCATTCTTCATTGTAGCGATAGCGGCTATTTTTGGATCCATGTATTTAAGAAAGAGAAAGAAATCAAGAGATAGATAATGGTAGTTGTATTTACTAAGGTACTGGAAATATTTGCGATACTTGGAATTGGCTTTGTTGCCAACAGAAAAGGGATACTGCCCAGCTCGGCGAGCCCTTATCTGACTAATTTACTGCTGGTCATAGCGACTCCATGCCTTATAGTGACTTCCATTGCATCAAAAGAACTTACTCAGGATACTATTAAGGAAACAATATTTGTCATGGGAGCGAATATTGTTTTCTTTGCTGTAGGGGCCATTGCGGCAATGCTGCTTATGAGAGCCTTGAATATAGAGCCGAAAGAAGACAGAGGAGTACTGTCTGTAGTGGTTTGCAGTGTCAATTCAGGATTTATGGGATTTCCTATAGCCTTGATGATATTCGGACAGGAAGGTCTGTATTACATGGTAATATGCAATATGGTGCTGACGTTTTATCTTTATTCTCTGGCGTTTATACAGATAGGCAGTCGGGATAAGGGAAAAAGATCATTCAAAGAGATAGTTAAGCCCATGATGAATCTATGTATGCTGTCTGCAATACTGGGAGCGTTCCTGTTATTTACCGGAATAAAAATACCGGCACCTTTATTTGAAGTTATGGAGCTTCTTGGTGATGCTACGATACCGCTTTCAATGATACTTGTAGGTATGCTTTTCGGAGAAAGCGATTTAAAGAGCACCATAAAGGATAAAAGACTTTTGAAGGTAACATTTTTGGCTATGGTGGTATGGCCTGCGGTGGTATTTGCCATTATGTTTTTTGTGCCTGCGGCACCTATGCCTAAAGCAATGTTTGTGTTCAGCGTTGCATTTCCATCAGCAGCTGTAGTGCCGGCTCTTGCCCAGAGACAGGGCATGAATGCAAAGCTCGCAGCTCAAGGTGTTACATTTACCACATTGGTGTCTATGATAACAATACCGGTAATGGCTTTGCTGCTGATGTATGTATATGGATTGTAAAAAAATAAGCACCGGAGACACTTGAGGTATGAGTATTTCAGGTGCTTTTTTGTGTTTAAATTTCGATAACAACTTCCACAGGACAGTGGTCGGAACCGAATATATCGGTATGGATATCTGCTGAGATCAGCTTATCATTAAGTCTGCTGGAAGTGCAGAAATAGTCTATCCTCCAGCCTGCATTCTTTTCGCGAGCCTTGAATCTGTATGACCACCAGGAATAGATCTCGGCTTTGTCCGGATAGAAGAATCTGAAAGTATCGGTAAATCCGGAATCTAAAAGTATGGAGAATTTTTCTCTTTCTTCGTCTGTAAATCCTGCGCTTCGTCTGTTGGTCTTAGGATTTTTAAGGTCTATTTCTTTGTGAGCGACATTAAGGTCTCCGCAAAATATCACAGGCTTTTTCTCGTCCAGAGATTTGAGGTGTGCCTTGAAAGCATCTTCCCAGGTCATCCTGTAGTCAAGTCTTGCAAGTTCCGGCTGAGAATTAGGGGTATAACAGGTCACTACATAGTAGTCTGGGTATTCGAGAGTTATAACTCGGCCTTCTTTGTCGTGCTCCTCGATCCCGATCCCATAAGTAACAGCCAGAGGTTCTTCCTTTGCAAATATGGCAGTTCCGGAATAGCCTTTTTTCTCAGCGTAGTTCCAGTACTGATGATATCCTTCAAGCTCCAGTTCTATCTGGCCAGCCTGAAGCTTTGTTTCCTGAAGACAGAAGAAGTCTGCATCGGTATCTTTAAAATAATCCAAAAAACCTTTTGTAACACAGGCTCTTATTCCGTTTACGTTCCATGATATAAATTTTTTCATGTGCATCTCCTTTTAAGATTTAGATCTGATTCTTTGTTTTATTGTCGGAAAGTTTATCAACGATGAACAGTATAAAGGCAAGATATGTGTTGAGTCCAAATACACAGCCGATGCTGCCAAGTTTGTACAGACTTCTGAAAGCAGGCGCTGCAAAGGACATAACTACATTTTGTATTTCTTCAGCTTCCAGTGAAGCCACCTTTTCTTCGGTTATATCTGCAATATGGATATCTTCCATTAAAGAAGGCATAGACTCTGTTACTGTATCAAATACGGCCGCAGCCATTTTATTTGAGATAGAAGCAGTAAGCTCCGGTGAAATGAGAGCTTCGCTGTTGTCTACTATCTGACTGATGCAGTCTTCCGCAGCTTTTCTGAAATCATCAAAAGCAGAATCGCTTTGACATATTTTTGTGATGGTGCTTTGGGCTGATGATGACAGCTCCGGAAGAGAGAAATAATCTCCGATATTTTTGTCTGCTATTTCGCTCATGTAGAAGGTTTCGATCAAAGCCCAGGTTTTATCTTTAAGAGAAGAGTTGTTTTTTATAAGGCTCGCAAGGGCATATGCAATGAATTTGTAGTCGTAAGAATCATCTTCAGCAGCTCCAGGAGGCGTTGAGAGCCTGTCAAGGAATCTGCTGAATAAATCAACCCCTTTTGCCCTTATATTAGGATCATTGAGGTTTATTATAGAACCGAAGGATCTGCTGCCCAAATTATTTGTAATAATATCCGCAAGTGCATCCTTGTTTTCAGAAGCTTTATTAAATAGTAAAGCAGAGAGTTTTGCTGCACTGTTTTTCCTGTTGGTTTCATTTCCAAAATATGAGAGAAGATAAGGCATTATATTATCTGCCAATGTGGAAATGAAAGCATCTTTATTTGAATCCAGCATCTTTTTAATATTTTCAGAGGTCAAAAGCTCAGTTCCGATGTATTCGCCTAATGTATGGGAAAATACCTTTTGATTCTGAAGTATGAGTCCCTGCGAGAAACATCTTGTGTGCCTGAACTTTGCAAGAAACTCGATCTTCTTATACGGTCTGAAGAACATTTTGATAGCTATCACGTTTGTTATAACACCTATAAAGCCCATCAGGATAATAAGAAAGGCAAGGGTAGCGAAAGTTTGCGGGAAACCTGAAGGGGCAAAATTGCCTAATGTTATAAGCAAAGCAGGTATACTTATGAGAAAACCTAGCACTCCGCCGAAATATGAGAGGTATTTAAGTTCCCCTTTCATAAGCCTTTCCGCTACATCGCAAAGCTGGTCGGGGTCAAGCCTTCCTAAAGCTATTTTAACAGTGTCTTTGATCTTTCCGGAGAAAAGTCTGTTAAGATTTTTATCTATATAGTCAAAGATCATATCAGACAAGGTCTGTTTGATTTTTTTATTATCAGTGACAGATGAGATCATAGGAGAAATATCTCCTTCAGAGATCTCGGCTATCTTTTCTTCGTATTTTTTTATAAGGACTTTTTCCAGCTTTTCAGCCAAAGCTTTTCTGCTGTTATCGTTGATATATTCGTTAGCAGATTTATTCTTTATTTGACCGGACACACCGGATGAAATAAGCTTTTTAAGAGTAAGGCTGATCTTTTCCGGAAGGGTCATAGAGGAAAGGTCTCCAAGAGGATTTCCTTGACCGCTGAAGAGCATGGAAGTAAGTTTGCCCAAAGCAGCTCTGCCCTCTGAATGGAACATAGCAGAGAATAAAAGCTCTGTAAGGATCCTTCCAAGGAGATCTTTGACAGCATAGTTGTTCTTGAAAGAATGTTTCATACTGTCATAGAGATTTTCCGTGCCTTCCATGATCTGTGTTTCGTTAACATATTCTGAAATGTTTATAGCTTCTAGTACATGCACAAGGAGCGGATCAGTATTTTTATCAAGGACATCGGAAACCAAAGTTTTTAAAGAAGCACCTGTTTCTGCAAAACCCTCCATTTCCGACAGTTTGATGTTTTTAAAACTTTCCGGAAGAGCTTCGCTGATGAAAGTGTCCACGATATCATCCAAATGTTCTTTCATGGTTTCGTTGATGAGCTCTTTTCTTATAACCTCATCTGTAAGTATACGTCGTTCAACGCAGTCGCTGAGGCTGTCAATAAATGAAGCCTGCTTTTCGTCAGTACTTAAAATGCTTACGTCGAAAAGCTGCTTTCCAAACAGTTTCACAGGTTTGAAAAGCCAGCGCACTGCATATTTATTTGTTATATAGCCGGCAATGGTGCCGGAAAGGATCAGTGTAACTGCTGTGATCACTGATATGATTAATTCTTGTTCATTCATTGTTGTCACCTGATCAGCTGTACCTCGTACTCATAATCTTTAAGCTGTTCATTTTTTTCATAAAAGAAGCTGTACAGCGGATATTTTTCTTTAAAGTATTTTTTGTTTACGCCTTTCATTCCTATCATATTTGAGAAGGATCTGCTGTTGGAAACGAGGGCGATTTTTGAAGGGGCTTCGATATTTGAGAGGTCATTTATAAGGACCTCTATTTTCTCTTTTGCTATTTCTCCTTCTACCAGCTGGCGAAAAGCTGGGTGGAAAGTGTTTCCGTATATCTCTCCGTCTTCATTTATTATATCGCTGCTTTTAAGACCTACTCGTATTATTTTTATTCCTGCTTCGAATAGGATGCTGTACATTTTTTTTGACGTATCCACAGCTTCTTCCAGCGATAAAGGCAAGTAGCTGCCCTGACGGTACATATCTAAAAGTTTTGTGTCTTCGATAACGATGGTAGGATATATCCTTGCGATCTGAGGACCTATTTTAACTGTTTCTTTTGCAGAATATACTGCTTTTTCCGGTGTATCCCCCGGGAGCCCTACCATGAGCTGAATTCCAAGAGTAAACCCGAAATTTTTTATCATCTCACAGCTTTTGTATACTATGCTGCTGTCATGCCCTCGTTCAGAAAGCATAAGAACTTCGTCATCAAAGGACTGAACGCCAAGCTCTATAACATCGACATCGAATTTTTTAAGATTCAAGAGAATTTCTTCATTTATATAGTCCGGTCTTGTGGAAAGATGGATCTTGTCGATGAGGCCTTTGTCTTTATACTCTTTGGCTATGGAAAGATATTCATTTTGTTTTTCCATAGGTATGCCTGTGAAACTCCCGCCGTACATAGCCATTTCTATGGTTTCCGGTCTTGGGTCTGACAAAGTGGAAAGATACCTTGAAGCGATCTCTTCAATATTCACATTTTCTTCTGCATGAGTTCTTGCAGTGATCTTCTTTTGATTGCAGAATACGCAATCGTTTGGACATCCTTCGTGAGGAATGAAGATCGGTATGATTGCATGTTTTTTCATTTTATCTTAGCGTATCCATATATGGGTTTTGACAAGACTGAATGTCGCATATGACAGAGCCTATGTCTTCAAGTTCAAAGTCTTTGAAATATTTTACTTTTAATCCTTTTCCGGTAATAAAATCACAGATGGCATCATGGTCAGGATGAGCAGAAAGATCTCCGTTAAATATCAGCTCGTCTTCTATCCTACCGCAGGTGCCCCCGATGAATCCGTATTTATAACCGGGAAGCTTTATGTGCCCTTTTTGTATGAGGAGAACATCAAGGCCCTTGGAAAGAAGAACTTTAGCGGCACCTTCATCAGAGGTGATCACAGAATCCTCATCTATGACTGCAATACTGCATTTTGAGTAGCCTTGCTTTATGTTAATAAGTTCAAGGCCTTTCGAACGAACATATTCCAGAAGCTTTTCATCTGTAAACTTTAAATTATGAATAAAGTATTTTCCTGTGCAGGCTGCGTTATACTTTACATCTCTGGGATATTCCGGTGACAAAGTATAAGGATCCCCGAAGAAAACAGGGGCTTCATCATCAGGACCCAGCTTGCACATGTATATATCCGGATGGGAAACTATATCAGTATCGAGAGATGAGCACCCTGAAATAATGTTGATATTCCAGCCTTTATGTTCTAAGTATACTGCCAGCTTTTGACCGGCATTTTTTGACAAATATATATTCTTCATAACCATTTTAGTTTATGACATATATTGTGCTTAGTCAATATCTTGGTGTATAATGAAATTTAACAGAAATTCACAAATGTGGAGGACAAATATGGAAAACAAGGATTTAGAAAAGAAAGACATTGAACCTGCTGCTGAGGAGCAGGAGATCATAGTATACGGAAAAGCGGCTATAGACGGTGTGGCTCTGCCATCACAGGCGCTGGAAAGAGCTACAGAGGATTTCCCGATAGTGCTTATGGTAGGAGAGGACTTTATTCCGGTCAAAGCAGGAGATGAAATAAAGACACCTTATGATGCTGTACTTCCTATGGAAGAAATACAGAAGATCGGACCTATGATAAGGGTCATCAGAACCGTTGAACCAATGACTAACGTGGAGGCATTATAATGAAAGACTTAAAAGAACTTAGGATACAGGTAACAAGAAGAAACAAATTCCCTAGATTATATGACTTTGATCTGCTGGAAGATATGGAGGTCCAGCTTTCTGCAGAAGAGATAGTGGCGGCAGCTGAAGCCGCAGCACAGCTGGGCATAAAAGAGATCCGTTTCACAGGCGGAGAACCGGCAGAAAGAAAAGATATCACTGAACTTGTGGGAAAAGTAAAAGCTGTGGAAGGAATTGAAAAGCTTTCAATGACTACCAACGGCATTTTTCTTATGAACAAAGTTCAGGAGCTTAAGGACGCAGGACTGGACAGCGTGGATATTCTTTTGGACACATTCTTCGAGGAAAAATATATATACATGACAGGCGGCGGTCCTATCGACGAAGCTATGGACGGTATGGAAGCAGCTGTACAGGCTGGATTTAAACCTGTAAGAGTTCAGGCTACTGTTATAGAAGGCTTGAATGACGATGAGATCCTTACTTTCGGTCAATTTGCACTTAATGAGCCTATAGACGTTATATTTGTAGAAAAACCTAATAAAGACGGTGAAAAACTCAAGGATTCAGATAAGGATCAAAAATTTATGGCGGTTGAAAAGATCCGTGAAAAATTCAAAGGTGTTGTTAACGTTCCTTATGGAGATCCTATGGTCGAAGCATTTAAATGGTTCGAAGCAAAAGGCAAAGTTGGATTCGTTGACCTCGAAAAATCAAAGAACTATGGAGCAGAGATAACTGCTGACGGAAAATTTAAGAAAGCACTTATTGACGAACATCCTAAAGATATAAGTGCGGTTTTATCTTCGTTAAAAGTTGAGGATATCAAAACTGCCATCGAAAACAATTTATAGAGCATAACCAAATCACCTTATCGTCAGACTGGAGGGATCCTATGAAATTGGCGAATTTAAGATCTGACTTGAACGAACGGCTGAAGAAGAAACCTGAATTAAAAAGAAAAATAACTGCCATATCCAAACTGCAGTGGATAGAGTCTTCTTACGACTTTGATACGGCATACACTCGTAATGTAGAAGCTTTGGATACGGAGGATATACAGCAGATAATCAAAGGAGAATATCTGGTTTCAAGGACTGTGACAGACCATATAATGGTAAGAAATTACTACGATATGGTGAAGTACGTTTACGGAGTGCTGTCTTTGAAGAGTATGACAGATCTGCCTTTGATAGAGAGGATAAACCGTATCCTCACAAGAGACGAGATGCTCCGGGAAAAAGAAGATGTTTACAGAAGGTCGGTGCCTATAGTAAAAGAGTTTGCCATGGTGCCTCCGCATCATCAGCTGGTGAAAGAAGAATTGATGAAGGTGATAAAGGATTATAATATAATGCATGGTCAGCTCGATCCTGTGCTTAGAGGTTGCTTTATTCACAACGAGTTTCTCAGAGTGTATCCTTTCAGCGCAAGCAACGAGGCGACAGCGAAGGCTTTACTGAACTTTGAACTATTGTCGGGGGGATATCTTCCTCTTGCCTTTGGAATGGAAAAAGAGGAATTCAGAGCCTGTGTCAGCAGACACATAAACAACGGAGATCCTAAGCCTTTCTTTGAATTGATACTTAAGGAAGAGAAAAAACGATACTTGCAGTTCTTGGAAATGGAATAGAGAATATTTATTTATAGAATATGCATAAATATTCATATTTGTAAGTAAATGTATTGAAATATATTTTTTTTAGTATATAATTAAAACGTTGATATGTAATAAATGGAGGTAGACGTTATGGAAAAAAAGAAAGTAGTATTAGCGTATTCAGGAGGACTTGACACATCTGTTATCCTTACATGGCTCAAAGTTGAATTTGATTATGATGTTATCGCAGTTTGCGTTGACGTTGGACAGGAAGACGATTTTGCAGAAGTAGAAAAGAAAGCTTATGCAACAGGCGCAGCAAAATGTTACATAGTTGACGTTAAAGAAGAATTCATCACAGATTATATATATCCTACAATGAAAGCAGGAGCTGTTTATGAAAACGATTATCTGCTGGGAACATCCTTTGCAAGACCTCTCATCGCTAAGAAGCTCGTTGAGATCGCTCAGAAAGAAGGCGCTGTAGCTATTGCTCACGGTGCAACAGGAAAAGGAAATGACCAGGTTCGTTTCGAAACAACAGTACATGCTTTAGATCCATCCCTCAAGATCATCGCTCCTTGGAGGATCTGGGACCTCAGATCAAGAGAAGACTGCATAGAATATGCAGAAAAGCACAACATTCCTATCGCGCAGACAAAAGAAAAGATCTACAGCCGTGACCAGAACATATGGCATATCAGTCATGAAGGCGGCAATCTTGAAAATACATGGAATGAACACAAAGACGATATCCATGTAATGAGCCTTACACCGGAACAGGCAAAAGATGTTCCTTCATTTATCGAAATAGAATTTGAAAAAGGTATCCCTGTAGCCCTGGATGGAAGAAAAGTAGATCCGCTCACACTTATGACTGTTCTCAATGAGATCGGCGGAGAAAACGGTGTTGGTACTATCGATATCGTAGAAAACCGTCTTGTAGGTATGAAATCAAGAGGCGTATATGAAACTCCTGGCGGAACAATTTTATATGCAGCCCACAGAGCTCTTGAAAAGCTCATCCTTGACAGAGATACAATGTATCAGAAGAACCTTCTTGGACAGAAATATGCGCAGATCGTATACGATGGACTTTGGTATACACCTCTCAGAGAAGCTATCGATGCATTCGTAAACGTTACTCAGGAAAGAGTTACAGGCGTTGTAAGAATGAAGCTTTATAAAGGAAGCGCAACAGCTGTTGCTTCCAAGTCAAAATATTCACTTTATAACGAAGAATTCGTAACATTCGGCGAAGACGATGTATATGATCAGTCAGATGCAGAAGGTTTCATCAACCTCTTCTCATTATCACTTAAGATCAGAGCTATTATGGAAGCAGGCCTCGACGAAAAAGACAAATAGATGATAAGTGCAGAAGCGCTGAATAACAGAAAAATCTGGGCGGATCTTTATCCGCCCGTATTTATATATTGCGGGCAAGTGCAAGAAAGGCCTGCAGGCAGGAAGGAGACGAATTAAAACCGTATGGGCAAGAAACTGTGGGGCGGAAGATTCGCCAAGAAAACAGCTACACTTATGGATGAATTCAATGCATCCATCGAATTTGACCAGAAACTGTATAAACACGACATAATGGGAAGTACAGCACATGCAAAAATGCTGGCTAAACAGGGTATCATTTCACAGGAAGACTGCGACAGCATAGTAAAATGTCTGGCGGAGATCCTTGAAGATATAGAAGCAGGAAAGATCGAGTTTTCAATAGAATATGAAGATATCCATATGAACATAGAAACTATTCTTACAGAAAGGATAGGCGACGCAGGGAAGCGTCTTCACACTGCAAGAAGCAGAAACGACCAGGTAGCCGTAGATATCAGAATGTACCTGAAAGATGAGATCGAAGATATACTTCAGCTCATAAGAAAGCTTCAGGAAGTCGTTATCGACGTGGCAGAGGAAAACAAGGAAACTGTAATGCCGGGCTACACTCATCTTCAGAGAGCACAGCCTGTAACTTTCGCATATTATTTAATGGCATATTTCCAGATGTTTTCAAGAGATGCTGAAAGATTTGCAGACTGCTACAAGAGAACGAACACTCTTCCATTAGGCTGTGGGGCGCTTGCGGGAACAACATATAACACAGACAGACAGTTCCTGGCAGACGAACTTGGATTTGAAGCTCTTTGTGAAAATGCAATGGACGCAGTAAGCGACAGAGACTTTGCACTTGAATTCCTCAGCAACTGCTCTATCCTTATGATGCATCTTTCAAGATTCTGCGAAGAACTGGTGGTTTGGAGCAGCAGTGAATTCTCATTTGTTGAAATGGACGATGCTTACAGCACAGGAAGCAGCATTATGCCTCAGAAAAAGAATCCTGATATCGCAGAACTCATAAGAGGAAAGACAGGAAGAACTTACGGAAACATGATGACTCTGTTCACGATAATGAAGTCTCTTACACTGGCATACAACAAGGATATGCAGGAAGACAAACCACCTGTATTTGACTCATGTGAAACAGTGAAGGCTTCTCTTGAAATATTCACAGATATGCTGAGAACTCTCATGGTCAAGAAGGACAACATGGAAGCGGCTGCAAAGAAGGGCTTTACAAATGCTACAGATGCTGCAGACTACCTTGTATCAAAAGGACTTCCTTTCAGAGAATGTCATGAGATCATCGGAAATATAGTCCTTACATGTCTTAACAGAGGCATAGCTATAGAAGATCTTACATTGGAAGAACTTAAAGGCTTTTCAGAATACTTTGACGAAGATGTATACGAAAAAATAGACATAAGAAGCTGTATAGCTGCGAAAAAATCATACGGATCAACATCTTTTGAAAGCGTTGAAATAATGATAAAAAATGCCAGGGAGGGTATGAACAGTGAGCGTTAATTTAGTTGGAAGAAGCTTCCTCACACTTTTAGATTATTCAAAGGAAGAGATCCTTTACATGCTGGATGTTTCAGCAAAACTCAAAGAAAAGAAAAAAGCAGGTATCAAAGGAGAGCTTTTAACAGGAAAGAATCTGGTTATGCTGTTTGAAAAAACTTCAACAAGAACAAGATCTTCTTTTGAAGTAGGCATGCAGGATGAAGGCGGACATGCTACATTCCTGGGAATGGCAGACAGCCAGTTCGGCAAAAAAGAAAGCATCGAAGACAGTGCAAAAGTATTGGGAAGAATATATGACGGTATAGAATTTAGAGGATTTGCTCAGAAAACCGTAGAGGATCTGGCAAAATACTCAGGAGTACCTGTATTCAATGGTCTCACTGATTTTGACCATCCTACACAGGCTCTTGCAGACTTCCTGACAATGTCAGAACATATAGACAAGCCATACGAAGAAATGAAACTTGTATTCGTAGGTGATGGAAGAAACAACGTGGCAAACTGCCTTCTGATCTGTGCTGCAAAACTGGGAACAGACTTTGCTATCCTTGCTCCGGAAGAACTGCATACAGATAAAGAACTTCTTGAAATGGTACAGGGTTTTGCTCAGGAATCAGGAGCAAAGATCACAGTTACATCAGATTTTGATGAGGCTCTTAAGGACGCGGACGCGATATACACAGATATTTGGTGCTCCATGGGAGAGGAACACCTTATCGAAGAGAGGGTCGCTCTCTTATCACCATACAAAGTTACTATGGACATGCTGAACAAAACCGGAAATCCGGATGTGATATTCCTTCACTGCCTGCCATCCTTCCACGATATGGAAACAGGCTTTGCTCGCAAGGTTATGGATGAATTCGGTCTTGACATCTGTGAAGTGACAGATGAAGTTTTCAGAAGCAAGAACTCCGTAGTGTTTGATGAAGCTGAAAACAGACTTCATACAATAAAAGCGGTTTTAGTTACTCACCTTGTGGGTTACTCAGAATAATTCGGAGGTGCCGGAATGATAACAAGAGAAGAAGCGTTTGAACTCTTAAAGAAATATAATAAAGAAGATTTCCATATTCAACATGCTCAGACAGTAGAAGGCACCCTTAGATATTTCGCAAAAAAACTGGGCCATGACGAAGAATACTGGGGCCTTGTGGGACTGCTTCATGATATAGATTTCGAAATGTATCCTGAAGAACACTGTATAAAGGCTCCTGAACTTCTCAAAGAAGGCGGAGTGGAAGATGATATGATCCGTTCCATCGTTTCTCACGCATACGGTATGGGAGTAGATGTAAAGCCGGAGCATATTATGGAAAAGGTTCTGTTTGCAACAGACGAACTTACAGGACTTATTGGAGCCTGCGCTCTCATGAGACCTTCAAAGAGCGTTCAGGATATGGAACTTAAATCCGTAAAGAAAAAATTCAAGCAGCCGAGTTTTGCGGCGGGCTGTTCCAGAGATGTTATAAAGCAGGGGGCTGAAATGC
This sequence comes from Bacillota bacterium, assembly GCA_017397005.1. GTDB lineage: Bacteria > Bacillota > Clostridia > Peptostreptococcales > Anaerovoracaceae > RGIG1899. Next base: position 12,355 of record JAFQKJ010000002.1, on the reverse strand, counting down.
TGGGCTGGGAACTGGATGAACTCATTCAGGAAACTATTTATGCTATGAGGACCTGCTGCGACTAATAGCAATTTTGTTATTTTTCTGCTTACATTAGGCTTTAAAAATATGGTAAAATAAATATACAGCGTGTAGTTCTGACGAACGTAAGTCCAGTTGTCAGAACTACTTTTTTTATGTTTATTTCAGAGGTGAAAATTTGCAGGAGAGGGAAAACATGATTTGTGAATACAAACCCGGAGAATATATTATATACGGAAACACAGGAATATGCTGCATTGACTCTATAATAACTCCTGATTCCAATGATGTTAAGCATGGATTCGATAAGTCACGATACTACTATGTTCTTAAACCTTTATATCATACGGAGACTATATATACACCAACGGATAATACAAGGGTCTTCATGAGACGGGTGATTTCTAAAGAAGAGGCAGAAAGGCTGATAGATCTTATACCCACTATACAGGCAGAAGCGTATCATGCTGACAGTCTTCAGGACTTGCGAAACCACTATAAATCTGTGACAGAGAGTTATGACTGTTCAGATTTGATCGAACTTACGATGTCAATATATGCTAAAAAACAGTATGCAGAACAGCAGAAAAGAAAATTTGGTGAAGTGGATGGAAAATTCATGAAACAGGCTGAAGAAATGCTGTTCGGTGAATTTTCTGTAGCGCTGGGTATAGACAGAAAAGATGTTCCGGATTATATTTCTGAAAGAGTTATGAAGAAGAGTAGCGCGGAAGCTTTGTAGCATGCAGAATTAAAAAGATCCGTCGGAAACTTCCGACGGATCTTTATGTTTTTTATTTGTTTGCTCCGCAGCATTTTTTGTATTTCTTTCCGCTGCCGCATGGACAAGGGTCGTTTCTTCCAGGTTCCTTTTCTTTTACGACTGTCTTTGACTTCTTCCATCTTTTCTTTATCTCTTCTCGTTTTTCTTCTGAGAGAGCTTTTTCCCACTGTGGAATGTTGTAGAGATAGTCAGCGCCGGCTTCAAGCATATTGAAGTAAAGTTCTTCGAAGTTTACCTTAAGGTCGATCTCTGTTTCTGAAGTTGTAGCTTCAACATCGAGAGGAGCTTTTAAGCTTGTGTTGATGCCGTCAAGGAAACCTGTAAAGATTACTTCTGTTGTGTTGAATTTTTCTGCCAGTTCAGAAACCACACCTTTGAGGTGTCTTCTTGGCTTTGAAAGGATCTCTGTATAGATGTCTGTTTCCGCTGTGCTGTAAGCTACCCAAAAGTCTCTGAATGTTTCTTCTGTCTGGTTTTCCAGTAAATGTCTCCACTGTTCAAATAATGTCATGTTTTCTTCTCCTTATTATGAAAGTACTCTTAATATACTTGTGATCTCTTTAACGTACTGGTTCTTTGTTATTTCAGCCAAAGCATCATCCAGCTGATATCTCTTTGTTTCATGAAGTATGTATACTACAGGAACATCTGCAAGGCCTCTGGAACGCTGCATTACTGACTGGATGCTTATGCCGTGGTTGCCGAAAGTGGTTGAAACCTTTCCTAAAGCGCCAGGTTCGTCTCCTACGAGGAAGTTGATATAGTACATACTCTTGCTTTCTCCTGTAAGCTCAAGCTCTTCTTCTGTGATAGGGTAAGGCTGTGAAGGAGTTACATCCAGAAGGTCAGTTCCTATACATTTTGCTACAGAAACCACATCGCCGACGACTGCACTGCCTGTAGGCATTGAGCCGGCTCCTTTACCGTAGAACATCAGCTCTCCTACTGCGTCGCCTTTGATGAAGAGGGCGTTGAATTCATTGTTTACGGAAGCCAATGGATGTGAGTCAGGAACCAGTGTAGGGTAGACATAGTATTTAAGTCTTCCGCTGGAATTCTTTGCACCGGCAAGAAGTTTTAATTTATACCCAAACTGAGAAGCAAATTCGATATCTTCTTTTGATATCTTTGTGATCCCTTCTCTTGGTATGATCTTTGGATCAACGTAAACTCCGAAAGCGATGAGCATCAATATACAGAGCTTGTATGCCGCATCTTCTCCTTCGACATCAGAAGTAGGATCAGCTTCTGCAAAACCTTTTTCCTGAGCCTGTTTAAGAGCTACTTCATATTCCATGTTGTTTTCACTCATCTGAGTCAGGATGTAGTTTGTGGTTCCGTTAACTATACCGATGATCTCCTGGAATTCGTTTCCGCAGAGAGGCTTCATCATAGCTGTTATGATAGGGATGCCGCCTGCAACACTTGCTTCATGAAGGAGCAGAACTCTGTTCTGTTTTGCAAGGTTCATAAGCTCCATTCCGTGAGTGGCAATAACAGCTTTGTTGGCTGTAACAACGTGCTTGCCATTTTCTATAGAAGCTTTGATATATTCGTATGCTGTGTCTATACCGCCGAGAAGTTCAACGATAACATCTATTTCAGGATCGTTGATGATCTGATAAGCATCTGTTGTAAGAATATCCTTAGGAACGTCTATGTCCCTTTTCTTGTTTACGTCGGAAACAAGAATCTTTGCAATTTCGATCTTGCTGTTTGAGAATACGGATATTTTTTCAGAATTCTGAGTGAGTATCTTGTAAGTCCCTTTGCCTACATTCCCCAGTCCGAGTAATCCGACTTTAACGTTTTTCATAGGTACACCCTCATTTCTTTAGTTAAATTAAACATACATGGACATTATATTATATTTTAATTCAATTGTCTTTAATTTTTTTTGATAATTGCAGGAAAAAACGTTAAAATTTCAATAAAAAAGGCTGCCATTTAAGGCAGCCCCTTTAAAAATCAAGTTTATCTTAGCTGAAAAGTCCAAGTCCAAGGAATCCATCGATCTGTCCAAGAAGGATGAATGCCATAGCGATAGGAACGATGAATCTGATGCAGATCTTGTAGAAGCCATAGAAAGCGAATTTGTTTCCTTCAACTTCAACTTCTTCTTTGATCTTGTCTGTGCCGATTTCCCAGCCAACCATGAGTGACATAAGTAATGCACCCAGAGGCATGATGATACCTTCAGCGAAGAAGTCAACGAAGTCGAGCCAGCAGTCATTAAATGCACCAACGATACCGAGAGTGTTCTGGAATGGAACCCACATACCGTTTGAACCAAGACCGTCAGCAGCAACAACAGTAGCGCCTAAGAAAATGAGTACGCATACAACACCAGTTGCTTTGATTCTGTTTGGTGTAACACCTTTCTTTTCGCATCTGTCTGCATATGTTGTAACAGCTACTTCTGTGAGGGAGATAGCTGATGTGATAGCAGCGATGAATACTAAGAGATAGAAAACAGCTCCGAAGAGAGGTCCTATGTTACCCATAGCTGAGAATACGTCCTGTAATGTGATGAACAGGAGTTTTGGACCTGACATAGCAGCACCTTCTCCGCCAAGCGCGAATGCTGCAGGGATTACAGCAAGACCGGCCATAAGAGCTACGCATGTGTCGGAAACAACGATGATAGCTGAGTTCTTAACGATATCTTCTTTCTTTGAAAGATATGAACCATATGTAATAATAGCACCCATAGCAAGTGAGAGTGAGAAGAACATCTGTCCGCCTGCTACTGAGAGTACGCCAACGAAGTTTTCTTTGAGTGGTTCGAAGTTTGGAGCAAACATGAATTTGAGACCTTCAGCAGCTCCAGGGAGTGATACTGATCTGATAATAGTGATCAGAAGCATAATTGCCAGTGCAGGCATACCTATTGTATTAAATCTTTCAATACCGTCTTTGATACCGCCTTTTACGATAAGGAAGCAGATAGCCATAAACATAAATGTGAAGAAGATACATGCTCCTGGTTTTGTAAGCATTGCACCGAAGAGGTCTCCGCCGGCCATGTTAAGTGTACCGAATGCTAAATCGCCAAGATTTAAGAATAAGTATTCTAAGCAGTAAGCGCCGAGTACTGAGTAGAATGTCATAATGAGCATTGGTGCTGCGATACCTAAGAAACCGAGCCATTTAAATTTCTTTGAAATTTCCTGGTATGCACCGATAACGCCTCTGCCTGTTTTTCTACCGATAGCGATTTCGGAGATCATTACTACGAAACCTACTATGAAAGCAAGCGCTAAATAAATGATTAAGAATGCGAAACCGCCGTTAGCACCCATTTTGTAAGGGAAGCCCCAGATATTACCGAGACCTACAGCGGAACCTACGGCAGCCATTAAGAAACCAATGTTACTGCCCCAATTACCACGTGAGTTTTCCATTTTTTTCTCTCCTTAAAAAATTTTTATAAAAACATAACGCAAGTCTAACACACAAAATTCACAATTTCAACAAAAAAAATACAAAAAGTATATTTCGTGAAAAAAAGTTTTCGAAAGTTTCGCAACAAGAAACTTAGGGCCGAAAAATGTTAATAATTTATCATTTAAAGAGAAATAGAAGGATATTTTGGTAAAATTTATACTTCAAATAACGTTTTTCGCACACTGAAAACATATATACACTCGAATATTTTTGAGTTAGAATAAAAAAAGTGATCACATTACATATAATATTAAAACGGAGGAAATATGTTCAATATAGTTTTGGTAGAACCTGAAATACCTCAGAATACAGGAAATATTGCCAGGACCTGTGCTGCTACGGGAACTGCACTTCATTTGGTAAAGCCGTTAGGCTTTTCCATAGATGACAAATATTTAAAAAGAGCAGGACTTGATTACTGGCCTTATGTAGATATAACGGTGTATGAGAGCCTGGACGACTTTATGGAGAAACATGGACAGGACAAACTGTATCTGGCTACAACAAAAGGGGAAAAGACTTACGCAGATGTAGAGTATGAGGATGGATGTTACATACTTTTCGGTAAGGAAACAAAAGGTCTTCCGAAAGATTTTATTGAAAAGCATTATGATAATGCGGTAAGGATACCTATGGGAGAGGAAGTGAACTTAAGATCTCTTAATCTTTCCAACTCTGCTGCTATAATAATATATGAAGCATTACGGCAGTTAGGTTTTCCGGGACTATATTAATGATAGGAGATACATTTAATAAGGAGTATATAACTCCTTATTTTTTTATGCTGCCAAACGAAGAATTTTACATGATGCGGGACATACTATAATAGTATGATTCGGGAGGGTATTCTGCTATGAGCGACAGTATATGGATGCTGCTGAAAATAGCCGGCGGCGTAGGGATATTTTTATATGGAATGAATCTGATGTCGGCGTCTCTTGAGAAGGCGGCCGGAAGCAGACTTAGAAATGTAGTTGAAGCGTGTACAAGAAACCGGATCTTCGGAGTTGGAGCCGGTGCTTTGGTAACGATGATAATTCAAAGCAGTTCTGCTACTACAGTTATGACAGTTGGTTTCGTAAATGCGGGAATAATGAATTTGACTCAGGCTGCCGGAGTTATAATAGGTGCAAATATCGGGACGACCGTAACAGCCCAGATAGTGGCTTTTGATCTTGATGTGGCAGCACCTGTTATAGCAGGGATAGGTGCAATATGCCATATGATAGCAGAAAAAGACAGAAACAGAGAGATCGCGCAGGTATTCGTAGGCTTTGGTCTGCTGTTTACAGGAATAGTTTTCTTGAAAGATGCCATGGGATCGTTGGGAAAAGATCCGGCTGTGGTGGAATTTCTGATGAGATTTGACGGCTTGGATGTTCCTTCATATATCTATCTGCTGATCGCAGGAATAATCATCACTGTACTTGTACAAAGCAGTTCTACTGTTACGGGGATAATGGTAGCTATGGCGGCACAAGGACTTTTAACTATAAATATGGCAGTTCCTTTGATACTTGGATCTAATCTGGGTACTACCTGCACAGCTTTGATATCAGGAGTTGGAGCAAACCGCAATGCTAAAAGAGCTGCGTGGATACATGTTATATTCAATATCGGTGGAGCATTGATTTTTGTTTTGTTTCTTCAAAAAGCAGCTGTTCAGATCATACTTGAGCTGTCTCCAGGAGATCTTCCGAGACAGATCGCAAATTTCCATACCGCATTCAACATTGTTACGGCACTGGTATCACTGCCTTTTATAAATCTTTTGGTAAAAGCAGCTGAAAGTATACTGCCTGCCGTAGAAAATGAAAATGAATCACCGGGGACCATATTGGATACTCGTATGCTGGAGACTCCCTCTATAGCAATAAAACAGGTAAGAGAAGAGCTGGTGTTAATGGCCGATATGGCATCGGATAATTATGTGGATTCTGTAAAGGCTCTTGAAAAGTATGATAAAGAACTGTATATGCAGATAGAAAAAAGAGAAGACATAATAAATTCAATGCAAAAAGAAATAAACTACTTTATAAAAGCTCTTGCCGGCAAAGAGCTGTCTGCACATGAGCATCGAGAAATAAATCTCCTGTTCAGTATAACGAACGATATAGAAAGGATGGCAGATAACGCGTTTAATATAGCAGAAGCGGCTCAGTATAAAAAAGATCAGGGAATATCTTTCAGTGAGGTAGCTTCAAAGGATCTGAAAGAACTTCACCGGTTTGTTATGGATTCTTGTGAAGATATTAAAAAAAGCATATCAGGTATAAATGAAATATATGCAGAAGATATAATAGCGAGAGAAATAATAATAGACGGAATGGAGAGAGAGTTTCGGGAAAGACATATGAAAAGGCTGAATGAAGGAAAATGCAGTGCTACGGCAGGGATAATATATCTGGAATCTATGGGGTGCATAGAGAGAGTCGCAGACAGGATCAAGAAAGCAGCATATGTTATATCTGATTTCAGGAAAAATAATGATTAGAAAATCAAAAATAGGTTAAAATATACTATATTTAGTATTCTATTAGAGGAAATTTGTGGTATAATATCAATGTTATGAGTCTGGGACTATTTGTTTCCGGTAAAAATTATACAATATAACTAATATGTAGTTGCATAATAGGAGGTTTTTTAAAATGAGTGTAAAAGTTGGAATTAACGGTTTTGGCAGGATAGGACGTAATGCTTTCAAAGCATATATCGAAAAGAACCCTGATTTTGAAGTGGTTGCTATCAATGATATCACAAGCCCGGAAACCCTTGCACATCTTTTAAAATATGACAGCTGCTTTGGCAGATTCGATGGCACTGTAGAAGCTAAAGAAGGCGCTATCGTAGTAAACGGCAAAGAAATCAAGATCATTGCTGAAAGAGACCCTGCACAGCTCCCTTGGAAAGAAATGGGCGTAGAAGTTGTTCTCGAATCAACAGGATTATTCACTAAAAAAGAAGGCGCAGAAAAACACCTTGCAGCAGGCGCAAAGAAAGTTATCATTTCAGCACCTGCGACAGATGAAGATATCACTATCGTTATGGGCGTAAATGAAGACAAATACGATCCGGCAGTGCACAACATTATTTCAAACGCATCCTGCACAACAAATTGTCTTGCACCATTTGCGAAAGTTCTTGATGCAGAATTCGGCATTGAAAAAGGCCTTATGACAACTATCCATTCATATACAAACGATCAGAGGATCTTAGACCTTCCTCATAAAGATTTAAGAAGAGCAAGAGCTGCTGCTTTATCAATGATCCCAACAACAACAGGCGCTGCAAAAGCTGTTGCACTGGTTCTTCCGCAGCTCAAAGGCAAGCTCAATGGTATGGCTATGAGAGTGCCTACTCCATCAGTATCTGTTGTAGACTTAGTATGCGAACTCAAAAAAGAAACAACAAAAGAAGAGATCAATGCTGCTCTTAAAAAAGCTGCTGAAGGCGAAATGAAGGGTGTTCTCGGATACTGCGACGAACCTCTGGTTTCAATTGACTTCAAAGCTGATTCAAATTCATCAATAGTTGATGCTCTCTCAACAATGGTCATCGATGGAAAAATGGCAAAAGTAGTTTCCTGGTATGACAATGAATGGGGATATTCAAACAGAGTTATCGACCTTATTGATTATGTTATAGCAAAAGGGCTCTAAAAAAACAAAAAATACAGGATTCCGCATTCTTTAACAGAGTGCGGATTTTCCACGTTTAAATATATTTATTTTGTGAGGTTATTATGAAAAAAACTATTAAAGACATCAATGTAAAAGGAAGATATGTGTTCGTCAGATGTGATTTTAACGTTCCTATGAAAGAAGGAAAGATCACTGACGATAAGAGAATAACAGGAGCCCTTCCTACTATTGAATATCTTATAGAAAAGGGTGCTAAAATAGTTCTTTGTTCTCATATGGGAAGACCTAAAGGAAAAGTAAACCCTGAATTTTCTCTTAAGCCTGTAGCAGACAGACTCAGACAGCTTCTTGGAACAGATGTGCTCCTTGCTAATGATGTTATTGGTGAAGATGCAAAAGCAAAACATGATTCTCTTAGAGACGGACAGGTAATGCTTCTGGAAAATGTAAGATTCCACAAAGAAGAAGAAGAAAATGACCCTGAATTTGCAAAAGAACTGGCTTGGTTCGGTGAATTTTATGTAAATGATGCTTTTGGGGCAGCTCACAGAGCGCATGCATCAACAGCAGGTATCGCGGATTATCTCCCTGCAGTAGCAGGTTTCCTTATGGAAAAAGAAGTCAAGTATCTGGGCGAAGCTATAAACAATATAGAAAGACCTTACACAGCTATTATGGGCGGTGCAAAGGTAAGCGACAAGATCCTTCTTATAGAAAATCTGTTAAAGAAAGTTGACGCTCTTATCATTGGCGGCGGTATGGCATATACATTTATCAAGGCTTTAGGCGGAAACATCGGAACATCACTTCTTGAAGAAAACATGATAGACCTGGCTAAAGATCTTCTCAAAAAAGCAGAAGTGGAAGGTGTTAAAGTCCTTCTCCCTGTTGATACAGTGGCTACAACAGAATTTTCAAACGACACACCGTCTCAGGTGGTAGATGTTATGAAGATCCCTGACAACATGATGGGTCTTGACATAGGTCCTAAGACAAGACAAATGTTTGCAGACCAGATTGGACATTCTGAAACTGTTGTATGGAATGGACCTATGGGCGTATTTGAAATGTCTAATTATGAAGCAGGGACCAGAGCTGTTGCTGAAGCAATGGCTAAGTGCCAGGGCAAGACTATTATCGGCGGCGGGGACAGTGCTGCGGCGGTAAATCAGTTTGGCCTTGCAAATGAAATGCTTCTTGTTTCTACGGGCGGCGGAGCATCTCTTGAATTCCTCGAAGGAAAAGTTCTTCCAGGTGTAGCCTGCCTTGAAGACAGAGAAAGAAGGCCTTTCATTGCTGGAAACTGGAAAATGTTCAAAACAATAAAGGAAGCTGAAAAATTCGTTGAAGAATTTAAAGCTATATATAAAAAGGATGAAGCTGAAGTAGGTCTTATAGTACCTTATCTCCAGCTGGAAACAGTAAAAAGACTTACAGAAGGCACAGGCATAAGAGTAGGAGCTCAGAATATGCACTTTGAAGACTACGGTGCATTCACAGGAGAAATTTCAGCTCCGATGCTTAAAGAAATAGGAGTAGACTGCTGTATAATAGGTCACTCTGAAAGAAGACAGTATTTCGGGGATACAGATGAAGCTATAAACAAAAAGCTTAAAAAGGCGCTCAAATACGGGATCACACCTATTTTATGTGTAGGCGAAAGTTTGGAACAGAGAGAAGCAGGCCTTGAATATGAAGTGGTCGAAAAGCAGATAAAAGCTGATTTTGCATGGATCCCTGCAGAACAGGCTGTAAACGCAGTTATAGCATATGAACCTATTTGGGCTATAGGAACAGGAAGAACCGCTACAGCAGAACAGGCTAACGAAATGTGCGGAGCTATCAGAAAAGTGCTGGCAGAATGCTATGATGAAAGCGTTGCTTCAGCTATCAGGATCCAGTACGGCGGAAGTGTAAAACCTGCAAATGCAAGTGAGATCCTCAATCAGCCGGAAATCGACGGGGCGCTTGTTGGAGGAGCAAGCTTGAAACCTGAAGAATTTAGTCAAATTCTGAAATTCTAATTGATTTTCTTTCCATATTATGATAAGGTACTAATGTTAATGACGTGGGAGGAGGTGCACTGATAAATGAATACATTTTTAATGATAATCCTTGCTTTAGCAAGTATCGTATTAATCGCAAGTATTCTTCTTCAGTCGGGCAACAGCGCAGGTTTATCCGGATCTATCGGCGGCGGAGCTGAACAGATCTTCGGCAAAAGAAAAGCCAGAGGATATGATGCATTGCTCGAAAAGATAACAACGATATGCGCAGTTTTATTTATTCTGATTTCTTTGATATTAGTGGTTCTTGAATAAGAGGGATTGCGAACTGCTTTTCAAAAAAGAAAAAATAAAACTGAGTAGTTATATTTAACAATTTATTACAATAATAGGAGGTTTTTTTCAAAATGGAGAACTTAGTTTTTCTTGCTCCAATAGCTGCAGTAGTCGCATTAGTAGTTGCGCTTGCTCTTGCTTCTTGGATCACAAAACAAAGTGAAGGTACAGACAGAATGAAGGAAATCGCTTCATACATCAGAGAAGGTGCTATGGCATTCCTTAAGAGAGAATACAAAACAATGATCATCGTTGTTGCTGTATTATTCATTCTGATCGGTGTTGCTATCAACTGGACAACAGCAGTACTTTACCTCGTTGGTGCTTTCCTGTCAGTACTCGCAGGTTACTTCGGTATGACAGTTGCTACAAAAGGTAATGTTAGAACAGCTGCTGCTGCTAAAGACGGCGGAATGGTAAAAGCTCTGAGCGTAGCTTTCAGATCAGGTGCTGTTATGGGTCTTTGCGTATCAGGTCTCGGTCTTTTAGGTATCGGTCTTGTTGTATGCATTCTTGATCTTGCAACAGTAATTGAATGTGTAACAGGTTTTGGTCTTGGTGCTTCTTCAATGGCTCTCTTCGGTCGTGTAGGCGGCGGTATCTATACAAAAGCTGCTGACGTTGGAGCTGACTTAGTAGGTAAAGTTGAAGCTGGTATCCCTGAAGACGATCCAAGAAACCCTGCTGTTATCGCTGACAACGTAGGCGACAACGTAGGTGACGTTGCAGGTATGGGTTCTGACCTCTTTGAATCATATGTTGGATCAATCATTTCAGCTATCACTCTTGCTGCTATCGCTGCTCAGACATCAGGCGGAGCATTCAATGAAACAACAGCTGCAATTTTCCCACTGATCCTTTCAGCGATCGGTATCATCGCATCAGTTATCGGTATTCTCCTCGTTAGAGGTAAAGAAGGCGGAAATCCTGCCGCTGCTCTCAACGCAGGAACATATATTTCAGGCGCTATCGTTATCGTAGCAACATTGATCCTTTCAAAATCAATGCTCGGCGGATTCAGCTATGCTATCGCTATCATTGCCGGCCTCATCGTAGGTATCGCTATCGGTAAGATCACAGAAGTTTATACTTCAGGTGACTACGGTTCAGTTAAAAAGATCGCAGAGCAGTCACAGACAGGCCCTGCTACAACAATCATCTCAGGTATGGGTGTTGGTATGCTCTCAACAGTATTACCTATCCTCTTCATCTGCGTAGGCGTATTTGTTGCTTATGAATGTGCAGGTCTCTACGGTATTGCTCTTGCTGCTGTAGGTATGCTTTCAACAACAGGTATGACAGTTGCAGTTGACGCTTACGGTCCAGTATCTGACAATGCAGGCGGTATCGCTGAAATGTCAGAACTTCCACACGGCGTAAGAGAAATCACAGACAAACTCGACGCAGTAGGAAATACAACAGCTGCTATCGGTAAAGGTTTCGCTATCGGTTCTGCTGCACTTACAGCACTTGCTCTGTTTGCATCATATGCTGCAGTTACAGACCTTGAAACAGTAAGCTTACTCGAACCTATCGTAATCGTTGGTTTATTCATCGGCGCAATGCTTCCATTCCTCTTCTCAGCTCTTACAATGAATTCAGTAGGTAAAGCTGCTAATCAGATGATCGAAGAAGTAAGAAGACAGTTCAGAACAATTCCTGGAATCATGGAAGGAACAGGAAAACCTGACTATGCTAAATGCGTAGATATTTCTACAGCAGCTGCTCTTAAGGAAATGATCCTTCCTGGTTTAGTTGCTATCGTAGCTCCATTACTCGTTGGCGTAGTACTTGGACCAGAAGCTCTCGGCGGAATGCTCGCGGGTGCTCTCTCTGCAGGTGTTCTCCTCGCTATCATGATGGCTAACGCTGGCGGAGCATGGGACAATGCTAAGAAATATATTGAAGAAGGCAATTACGGCGGTAAAGGTTCAGAACCTCACAAGGCTGCTGTTGTTGGTGACACAGTAGGTGACCCGTTCAAAGATACATCCGGTCCTTCAATCAATATCCTTATCAAGCTCATGACAATCGTTGCTGTAGTATTTGCTCCAGTATTCGTTTCAATCGGCGGCTTATTATAATCCATAAACATACAGGGCGGTCTTTTGACCGCCCTT
>JAFQKJ010000033.1 GCA_017397005.1 Bacillota bacterium | reverse complement strand
CCAAACGGCCAGTTTTCCAAAAGAAGAAGTATCACTGCCGCCATTTGAGATATGGTCTTTAACTTGCCCCATTTTGATGCTGCTATAACGATACCCTGGCTTGCAGCTACGGCTCTGAGACTAACTATGAGGAATTCTCTTGCAAGGATAACAAATACCATCCATGCAGCCACGTGACCAAGCTGCACAAGACAAAGCAGTGCCGCTGTTACAAGAAGTTTGTCCGCAAGAGGATCCATTATTTTTCCAAAGTTGGTTATAAGGTTATACTTTCTTGCAATATGACCGTCAAGTGCATCAGTAAGAGATGCCACTATAAATATAACTGCCGCGACATAAGAAAATCCCATCATCAGGAAAATCATAAACACAGGTATAAGTACCATTCTTAAAATCGTCAGCTTATTCGGTAAATTCATTTACAATGCCTCCCCTACTAAATCATAATCAAATGCATCTGTTATTTTAACTCTTACAAAATCTCCCGGTTCCAAAGGTTTATCGGAAGTGAAGATAACGCCGTTATCTATCTCTGCCGCATCATACTGAGTCCTTCCCAGATATGCGCCTTCTTCATCCGGCCCTTCTTCAACCAGGACTTCATATATATCTCCCACTCTTTTCAGGTTTTTTTCGAGAGAAATACTCTGCTGAAGCTGCATTATTGCTTCCTGCCTTCTTGCTTTAACATCGCTTCTTACTTGAGGCTTTATAAGCGCCGCAAGAGTGCCTTCTTCTTTGGAATAAGAGAACACACCCAGTCTGTCAAACTGCATATCTTCAACAAAATCATAAAGTTCATTAAATTCTGCAGCCTTTTCTCCCGGGAAGCCAACTATCAAAGTAGTTCTGATAACTATATCCAGGATCTCCTTCTGCATCTTCTTTACTACTCTTTCTATATCAGCTTTGCGAGACTTGCGGTTCATAGCCTTAAGTATCACATCACTGCCGTGCTGCACAGGCATGTCTATATATTTACATACTTTCGGGTTGTCTCTGATCTCTTCGATGAGCTTGTCTGTGATCTTGTCAGGATAGCAGTACATAAGCCTTATCCACTTTATACCTTCCACATCCTTAAGATCATGCAGAAGATCTGCCAGATCGTAATCCTCGTACAGGCCATAGCCGTAATTTGTCACATCCTGAGCTATAAGCACCAGCTCTTTAGCGCCCTTTGCCGCAAGAGCTTTCGCTTCTTCCAGGATATTTTCTTTTTTCCTGCTCCTGTAAGCCCCTCTTATATAAGGGATTATACAGTAGGTGCATCTGTTGTTGCAGCCTTCCGCTATCTTCAGATATGCAGAGCCGTTTTTTATCTCAGATGTCATTCCGTTAAATTCTTCAAATATCCCGTCAGACTCTGTGCATCGGAACCTTCTGCCCTCTTCCAAAGTATCTTCTATGAGTCGAGGCAGTTTGGCATAATCATTGACCCCTATGACCAGTTCCGCCTCCGGCATGACTTTAAACAGCTCCTCTTTATATCTCTGTCCAAGACATCCGGAAACAATGATCATTTCACAGTTGTATCTTTTGTATTTTTCCATTTCAATGACGGTGCTTATGGATTCCATCTTAGCATCATGAATGAAAGCACAGGTATTCACCATTATTATTTCCGCTTCTTCAACATCCGCAGTTATCTCATGGCCTGCCTCCGCCAGCACACCTTCCGCCATCTTGGAGTCCACTTCGTTTTTAGGACACCCCAATGTTTCTATATATATTTTCATATATCCTCCGGTTCAGGATCCGGTTCATAATCCGGAGCCTTGCTGTCTATATTGTATTCATCGCTGACATACTGAGTTTCTCCATCATAATCGGAAACCGAGTCTTCAGAAACCAATCTCTCCTCCGACTTGAAGCTGTGTTCTCCACGGTTGTCAAGTTCCTCAAGACCAGCTTTTGAAAGAAGGACTCTTCTAGGTCTGCTGCCGTCTGCCGGACCTACGATACCTCGTTCTTCCATCATATCCACCAGTCTGCCTGCTCTGTTGTAACCAATACGGAATTTTCTCTGAAGCATGGAAACGGATGCCTGCTCAGCATTCACCACCAGTTCAATGGCGTCTCTGAGAAGCTCGTCCACACCTTCTTCATCATAATCTATAGACGAAGTCTCTATCGTATCCATCAGGTCATTTGAAAACTCCTGTTTTTGATCCTGGTTAGATACAAAATCTATAACAGCTGCTATTTCCTCTTCTGAAACAAAGTTTCCCTGTACTCTTAAAGGTTTGCCCAGACCGATAGGTGCAAACAGCATGTCCCCTTTACCTACCAGTTTTTCCGCTCCCGAACTGTTGAGGATCGTTCTTGAATCGATCTGTGATGAAACAGCAAAAGCTATCCTTGAAGGAACGTTATTCTTGATGACCCCGGTTATTACATCAACAGAAGGTCTTTGTGTAGCAATGATAAGATGCATTCCTGCCGCTCTGGCCATCTGGGCAAGTCTGCATATAGCATCTTCCACCTGCTGAGGAGCCGTCATCATAAGATCCGCCAGCTCGTCGATGATTATGACGATCTGCGGCATCGGCTGAAGGTCCTCTCTTTCTGAAGCCTTCTTATTGAATCCTGCCAGATCTTTTACACCGATCTCGCTGAATCTCGCATATCTGTCCTCCATTTCCTTTACAGCCCAGTTAAGAGCAACTGCGGCTTTGGAGGCCTCGTTCACTACAGGTATCATAAGATGAGGTATGCCGTTGTAATGGCTGAGTTCCACTACCTTAGGGTCAACCATGATGATCTTCACTTCATCCGGCTTTGCTTTATAAAGCAGACTTAAAATTATGCTGTTTATACATACGCTCTTTCCGGAACCGGTAGATCCGGCTATGAGCATATGAGGCATATCTCCCAGATCCGCTATAACAGGATTTCCGGAAATGTCTCTTCCCACAGCAAAAGTAATTTTTGATTTGCTGTCGGTAAATTCTTTTGAACCTATTATTTCTCTGAGAAAAACAGGTTTCTTATCATCATTTTCTATTTCTATACCTACCGCCGCTTTTCCCGGGATAGGTGCTTCAAGCCTTATACTCTTTGCTTCCATATTAAGAGCTATATCATCCTGAAGTCTTACGATACTGCTTACCTTTACGCCTACCGCAGGCTGAACCTCAAACCTTGTAACAGAAGGCCCTCTGCTTACGTTGATGACCTTTGCATTAACGTTAAAGCTTTGAAGAGTTCTCTCAAGTCTTGCCGCCTTGCTCTTAAGTTCCGCAGTCTCGTTTCCTCTTGATTCCGTAACACCGCCTCTAAGCAGAGATATAGGAGGGAGTTCATATTTTATTTCAGGCATCTCAAGCTGTTCTCCGTCTTTGTTTACAGAAGATTGAGCGCTGAGCTCTTTATTCATCTTTTCTATGCCTTTTTCCAGTTCGGAATCATCCATTTTTTCCTTCTTAGGCGGAACGTCTTTTGCAGCTGCGCCGGCTGCGGCGCCGGCTGCTCCAATAGTTCCTGCTGCAGCTGCCGCAGCTCCCGCCGCCACATCTGCTGCGTCTTTGACCGTTTCAGCGGCGGCCGCCGGTCCGTCACCGAACTCTGCCGGCATCGGCGCAGCCTCATCCTCTTTAAACGGGCTCTTGAAGTCCAGAGAATTAACACCGTCCAAATCAGTAACAGGTCTCTTTTCTTTGTCCTTTTTGTTGCCTATATAGATGCTGTCAGCACCGCCCAGACCATAACTTATCTCTTCAGCCTCAGGTATATCAGCCTCTAAGTCATTGTTCTGAGCCTCAGGTTTTTTATCAAGTTTAACGTCCTGAACATCATCTTTATTCTTAAAAAGGGTATCCTCATCAGCTTTCATATATCCAAGGATAGTCTTCTTCTTTCCAAAATTTATACGTTTCTTTTCGCCTTCAGGCACTTTTTCAAGTTCTTTGAATGTATCTATATCCAGCTGATACTCGCTTACGCTGTTTTCGTCATAGTCGTCATGACGGATAGCTTCCATTTCTTCCGCCATTTTTTCTTCCTTGTACGCCTTACGTTCCTTTCTGATCTCAACGATGCTGTCGTATATAAATGAGAAAGGTTTATTCATCGTGATTATTATTGATATCAGCATACAGGCTATGGTAACTATATAAGCCCCGCCTTTTCCTATTATCTTAACAAGAGCAAAGGCTGTGAGCATGCCTACAAAACCGCCTTCTTCACCGCCCACACCGGTATTGAAGCAGTCTTTGAGCCATTCCCAGCTGAAATGGATACTTGAAACATCGCCTAGTTTTCCAATAGAATATGCCGCTGTCATCAGCACATAAAAACCTACAAGAAACAGCACCGTCCCCACTCTGCCTTTTCTGCTGGCTTTATCCAGTATAAGAAGTACACTGAACAAAAGGAAATAGAACGGGAGCAGATATCCCATAAATCCAAACAGTCCCAGAACAGTATAGCTTATTCCTCTTCCTACGGCTCCCGCCAGCTCAGTAAACATAGCGATCATCAGAAATGCACTTACTGCGATAAGCACTATCGCCAGTATCACATGATGCAGACGCTGTTCTCTTTTTATTCTTTTATCGATCTTAGCCTGTTCCTCAGGAGATATCTTCGGAACAGATTTTTTATTTTTTGATCCCGGAGGTCTGCCTCTTCTTGCACCTGTGGACGAAGATTTTCCGGCAGCACTATTTGTACTGCTCTTCTTTGCAGTTCCGGTATTCTTTTCTTTCGCAGCTGCCATTTAAGCCTCCTAAACTATAAGTACACCCATAAGAGAAAGGGCGATCACAAGAGATCCCACTACCCATGTATATATGGAGAAGTAGAAAAGTCTCTTGTTTGTAACTATCTTAACCATCCATTTGATAGCGATAAGACCTGAAACAAATGATATAACAACGCCAAGTATAACTGTAAGTGCAGAAACTCCCTGGAGTCCCTGACCTATAGCTGTTGCCAGTTCCATTATCCCCGAAGCTGCAATAGGCGGTATTGACATAAGAAATGCAAATTTTACCGCTAAAGGTCTGTTAAGCCCGCTGAAAAGTCCTCCAACCAAAGTTGAGCCTGAACGGGATATCCCCGGAGCTATGGCTACTGACTGGCAAAGGCCGATAAAAAACGCATCTCTGACTCTCATGCCGTAAACATCCTTTTCTCCGGATCCGAATCTTTCCGCTATGCAAAGAATAGTACCTGTAATAAGCAGTCCTACTCCCACAAATGTCATTTTTGTAAACAAAGATTCAAAGAAATCTGATAAGCAGAATCCAATGATACCTGTAGGAATAGCAGACACTATTATCATAAATCCCAGCCTTCTTGTAGGGTTTTTATTTATCTTAAAACTTTTTTCTGTGCTCAAGTCCTTAAATGCGCCAACAAGTTCCTTGCAAAGATCCACTATATCTCTCCAGTACGCAACAAAAACAGACAGCAAAGTTCCTATATGAAGCATTGCGGCAAAAAACAGCACATTGTTTTCATCTATGCCGAACATATTCTGGAATATAGCCAGATGTCCTGAACTGCTGACAGGAAGAAACTCTGTCAACCCTTGTACTAAACCTAATATTATTGCTTGAAAATTATCCAAATCAAAACCCCTCGCTCTCTCTGCAGTATAGTAAATGTTTTACATTTAATTATATCACATAGAGTCAAGGGGTAACATTAAAATCTTTTTACACCATCCGATATATTTAGACTTTCTAATATTCAGTTTTTACTTATATCTGTTTCAAAAGATCCTGAAGCTGATCTTTATCGAACTGATACTTTGTTCTGCAGAAATGACATACTATCTCAGCTTTTCCATCCTCATCTATTATTTCCTGAAGATCCTTTTTCCCTATGCTTATGAGAGCCTGTTCCATCCTTTCCACCGAACAGTCACACTTGAGCTCAGGATTTGCCTCATCCATGATCTCCATTTCTATGCCTTCAAATATCTTTTCATGGACTTTATAAATATCGCCGTACTCTTCCATAAGAGCTGTCACTGAGCTTATCTTAGAAATATTTTCTTCCAGTTTGGTAAGGATCTGTTCATCCGGGAAAGGAAGGACCTGAATAAGGAACCCTGCCGCCTGTTTTACGGAATAATCCACATCCACCAGAACGCCGAGAGCCACTGCTGTAGCCAGCTGTTCCGATGTGGCAAAATACTGAGTCAGATCTTCCGCTATTTCTCCTGAAACCAGCTTTGTCTGTCCCACATAAGGATCCCCGAAACCGAAATCTTTTACTACGATCACGTTGCCGTCAACGCCTATTGCTCCTCCCACATCCAGTTTTCCTGCTGCATTAAGAGGAAGATCCACTGTAGGATTTACCATGTATGCTTTTACATTTCCGTGACCGTCAGCCACAGCAGTAACTTTGCCTGCAGGACCTCCGCCATTAAAAGTTATAGTGAGTCTGTCGTCGTAGTTTTTAGACATCATACCCATAAGAGACGCCGCTGTGGTAATCCTGCCCAGAATAGCTGTTGCCGTAGGTGTGGAATCATTTATTTTTCTGATGTCCTCCGCCATTTTTCTCATATCTCCGAGAAACACTCTGAATGTTCCTGAAGAGTCTATAGATCTTAATAAAATATTTTTTTCTGCCAATTTATTTCATTCCTTTCGGTTAATTTTTGTCACTTGAGGCCTCTTTGGAATATTATAAATTCAATGCATTTCGGCCTTCCTTTTTCTGCTTGTACTATTTTTTCACTATTTTCTTCTTATGTCAATTTATTTTCGCTAAATGTTGAAATCTTTTAGCCTTTTAATATATAATATATTGATATAATTTTTGCATTTATCTGCAATTATTATTTTATTATAAAACGGAGGTGTATTGACTATGAAAAAACCAAATCTCGCTATCGTTGGAGCAACTGGGTTGGTTGGATCAACATTTTTAAAAGTATTAGAAGAAGTTGATTTTCCTTTTGAAAACCTGTATCTCATGGCTTCTGCCAAATCCGCAGGAAAAACCGTCACCTTCAAAGGCAAAGACTATGTTGTTGAAGAACTCACAGAAAGCGCTTTTGATAAAGATATAGATATCGCTCTCTTCTCAGCAGGCGGCGATACCAGCAAGAAATTTGCTCCTGTTGCAGCAGCAAAGGGCATTACCGTAGTTGACAACAGCAGTGCATGGAGAATGGATCCTGAAGTTCCGCTCGTAGTTCCTGAAGTAAATCCTCAGGATGTTAAATGGAACAAAGGTATCATCGCAAATCCAAACTGCTCGACCATTCAAGCTATGGTCCCTCTTAAACCTCTTCACGACAAATACAAGATCAAAAGAGTAGTATATTCT